>NZ_AUTN01000085.1:30946-33135 GCF_000497955.1 Pseudoalteromonas sp. TAE56 | reverse complement strand
CCATGCCGAACTCAGTAGTGAAACGAAACAGCGCCGATGATAGTGTAGCATTTGCTATGTGAAAGTAGGACATTACCAGGCTTCAAATTCAGTCGAAGGACTTTAAGCTTAATAATTAAAATAAGAAAATTGAAAAGAATTTTCTTGGTGACAATAGCGTTTTGGACCCACCTGACTCCATGCCGAACTCAGTAGTGAAACGAAACAGCGCCGATGATAGTGTAGCATTTGCTATGTGAAAGTAGGACATTACCAGGATTTAATTAAGAGAAACCCGTTACAGCAATGTAACGGGTTTTTTGTTTTTTGAAATTAGTAGAACTCTGCACACTTAGATAAGACACGGTTAGTGAGATTTTAGCATTTTCACTGTGACTCTCCACTGCTGTGGCACTACGACATCCTACTGCGTAGCGTACCGATTTCACGTTGTATAGAGTCCGAATTTAACGATTCGGCTTTTTTTATGTATGCAGAAAAGTGAAAACGCGCAATTAAAACACACTCACAGCAACACCCATCACGTAGGTCGGGAGAGCGTAGCAACTCGCGATGCTAAAATCACATAAAACCCCTGCTCGACAATGGATGTGTAGCATTTGCACTGCGACTCTCCACCGCTGTAGGCGCTACGACATTACCAAGATTTAATTTAGAGAAACCAGATACAGTAATATGACGGTTTTTTCTATTTAAATTTAGTAAAATCTCACCGTTAAATTCGACAACAAAACTAGGTGTGATTATTCTCGCGTGCTAAAATTCAATTTTTATGAATGACGATATAGAGGTCTAGATTGCCTACAGCTGATTACCAAAAGGTGCTTGATGAAATAGCATATGAAGTACGCCCTTTATTAGCACAAGGGAAAGTAGCTGATTATATTCCGGCGCTTGCCGAGGTTAATCCGGAGCAATTTTCTATCGCTATTTATACAACTGATGGTGAAACTGTGTGTGCAGGGGATTGTTATCAACGCTTCACTATTCAATCAGTTTCTAAAGTTATGACACTTACTATGGCACTACAGCGTTATGGTGATGAACTTTGGCATAGAGTCGGAAAGGAACCCTCAGGTACAGCTTTTAACTCGCTTACACAGCTTGAGTTTGAAAAGGGGATACCTCGCAACCCATTCATCAATGCGGGTGCGATTGTAACCTGTGATGCATTATACAGCCGCTTATCCGCTCCAATGCATTCTATGCTCGAAACCTTCAGGTTGTTAGCTGGTAATAGAGGGATAGTGATTGATAAAAAAGTTGCTAACTCTGAGTATGAATTCAGGCATCGCAATGCCGCGATGGCACATTTAATGAAGTCGTTTGGTAATTTTGAAAATGAAGTTGATGATGTTTTATGGTCTTACTTTAATTTTTGTTCTATAGAGCTTAATTGCATTGAATTAGCTAAAGCTTATAATTTTTTAGCTAATAAAGGTGTTGATAATCGATCGGGTAATCGTGTTTTAAGTAGTCGTCAAAACAAGCAGCTAAATTCGCTTTTATTTACAAGTGGTTTATATGATGCTGCGGGTGATTTTGGTTACAGAGTGGGTATGCCTGGTAAGTCGGGAGTGTCTGGAACTATTTTAGCTGTGTTACCAAATAAGTTTACTGTCGCTGTTTATTCTCCGGGACTTAATTCGTTTGGTAATTCGGTTGCAGGAATTGCAGCGCTGGAACTGCTATCTAAAAAGCTCGATATTTCTATTTTTTAGGAAATCGATAGGGAGCAATAATTGCTCCCACCGTTATTTACTGTTCCCAATAAACTTGTTCTAAGCAGTCTTCGCGTTCTGGTAAGCCTCGAGATAGGCGAGGAGAATGCTGAACTAATACTTCATAGCTCGCTCGGTTAGCATATTTACTAATTTGCGATAGTGACGAGTAAGTAATAGCTTGTTGCTGATGTTTAGCTGAGTTTGCCACATTAAGTTTATGGTAAACATTCGCTGACAAATCATGAAGCACAGCCGCAAGTGCACAATCGCCTGCACCATTGGTGTTTTTGATTGAATCAGGTCCACCCATAAATGGGGCCGTATGACTATATGCTCTGATAGGCTCGTCACATTCATCTTTACGCATAGCACGTGAAAATTCGTAACGGTTAAAATCAGGTATGGCGCCCGGTAGTAATGGGTATTCAGTTTCACGCTTTAAGCTTTCGTCAACGTAGCCTGCCA
>NZ_AUTN01000085.1:0-30937 GCF_000497955.1 Pseudoalteromonas sp. TAE56 | reverse complement strand
CGGCAGCTAGGAGAGGGTCTTCAAAACCAGTAATAGCTAAACCTTCTTCTTCGTTCATAGCAAGAATATCAACATGCTTTTCAACAAAGTTTGCCCACCAAGTCGGGTCTTGTTCAATTAAGAACTTTGTACCAAGTGTAAGCACAACTGGCACACCTGCATCATTAGCGTATTTAACCGCTTGCATGGTGGCTTCAGTCATTGTTTCGCTACCTTGAGTGCGCATTAGGTAGGCACTGATCACTAACGCTGATGAATTTTCAATAAGGTCTTTATCGATAGACTCAGGACGTAAGTGATTCATTAAGCCTGCGCTTATTGCAAAAGTACGCTCACCAGTTTCATCAATTAATGTAAAACAGCGACCGATAGGCCCATCAACTGGTTGAAGATAGTTTAAGTCTACACGGCTTGAGGTATTACATAAAAAACGGTAAGCGTAGCTACCTATTTTTATATTTTCGCTCATTACGCCTAATAAAACTGAGCGATCATCTGCAAGTACAGAGTAGTTGTGCATAGTGTTACCAATGGTTCCACCTGCAAACTCAAAATCAACCATATCGTTTAATTTTAAACGATCGTATAAGGCGTTTGTTATGTCGCTATCAATAACTTGCGACATACCTCTACGTAGTTGAAATTCGTCAAGGAAAGCTTGATCAACTTTTGCCTCTATATCAACAACGATTTGATCGATACCCGTAATATAACTACGTTGTAATCGCTCTGTTGCGTTAAGTTGATTGGTAAGTGGATCTTTGGCTTCCACTGGAAAATAATGTTTATGCCTGCGGCGTCCAGGAAATTTCATTTGCTACCCGTGTTGTGAGCTAAATAAAAAAAGCGTGCGATTATAACGTAAATCAGCACTACTGAGCCATTACAAACAGGTAAATAGTGTTTTATTTTTGCAATAAAGTAATGAATGACGCACTTTAGAGTGCTAACTAGGTATAATTACAGCATAAAAGGTTATTTAAGTAGAAATAATGAACGAACCATTTGATGATTCCTACTGGATGAAACAAGCGCTTTTGTATGCAAAGCAAGCAGAGCTGCTTGATGAAATTCCGGTTGGAGCAATTGTAGTTAAAGATAACCAGCTAGTTTCAGTGGGGTATAACCGCTCAATAACGGATAATGACCCATCTGCCCATGCCGAAATGATTGCAGTGCGAGAAGCTGGAAGAGTCCTTAACAATTACCGCTTAATTGATTGTACTCTATACGTAACGTTAGAGCCTTGTTCTATGTGTGCGGGATTGTTAGTGCATAGCAGAATAAAGCGTTTAGTATTTGGTGCGCTCGATGCTAAAACTGGGTCTGCGGGTTCAATTATGAATTTATTACAAGAGCCTAAGTTAAATCATCAAGTTGAGGTGTGCGGTGGTGTTTTGGCACAACAGTGCGGTGATACTATTTCTGATTTTTTTAAACGTAGAAGAGCTCAAATTAAAGCAGCTAAGAAAGCTGCTCGTGATGATCAAGCAAATAAGCCTTGTTCAAGCTAATTTGCAAGCGGCTCTGGTATTGGTGCTTCCATTTGTTGCATTGCAAACATACGTCGACGCCAGATTATTTTCTTATGTAAACCACGTAACATAATACGACGGCGTGTAGCTGTTGAATAAATGACATTGCGTTTTAATTTTTGTGTACGTCTACGTTTTAGCATGTGTTCTCCTAATGCAAGAGTGAGAAAGGCACAGGGTATATCTTATAAAATAATGATATATAATTAATACACATTAGTGATCATTTGATGACAAGTAAACAGATATTTAATTTACTTAAATTTTGTTTACTTACATGCTCAATAAACGGGTACTTATATTAATCTTAGTTATTATTTCCGCTCAACTGTTTAGGCTCAATTATAGGTTGTTTTTTTTCTGTTTGCTCTTCACTTGCTTCACTTTTTACTTCACTTGTTTCATTTAGCTTTGGCTTGGTATCAGTGCTCAGCTCTGTAATTGGTTCTGGCTCAGGTTCTGTAACAATAGCATCATTTTCATCTAACCAAACAAGTGCATCGTAATAGCGGCGTATGTTATCAACATACTTTACAGCCACATCTCCGCGAGCATAACCGTAACGAGTCTTACGGTAATAGCGTTTTTTAATTAGCAGTGGTAAGCGTTTTTTTACATCAGCCCACTTGTCTGGGCTTGCGCCTTGTTGCTCGGTAATTATACGCGCATCATTAACGTGCCCCCAACCTACGTTGTATCCGGCAAGAGCAAGCCATGTGCGGTCGGGTTGCGGGATACGGTCAGGAATACGTTTAATAAGCTTGCTTAAGTATTTAGCGCCACCACGAATGTTTTGTTCCGGCTCCAGCCTATTTGTTACACCCACCTGCTTAGCTGTACTGCGTGTTAACATCATGATACCGCGCACGCCAGTAGGTGATTTTGCTCGTGGATTCCACATCGACTCTTGATAACTGAGTGCGGCTAATAAACGCCAATCCAAGCTTCCTGCATATTGTTCAAACCATGGTTGGTATGTTGGTAAGGTCTCTTTTATAGCTTCTATGTAAGCAAGGGTATTTACATAATTAAATTGGCGCACGTGACCAAAGTATTTCTCTTCGAGTACGTAGAGCTGGTTACTTTGCTTCACGTCACCAAAAAATGGCACCAACAACGCATATAAAGAGTCGTCATCTGATTTATTGAGTATCCATGCAATTGAGTCGTTGTGACTAACTGAAAATCCTATACTTAAATTTGGATGGTAGCGCCTAAATAAAGAAAGCGTATGTGTATCGGCAAGGGTATAATCTATCTCGCCATCAATAACGGCTTGAAGAAGTTCTTCCTCATCAAATTCTTCGCTTTCTGTCCATGTTAAATCAGGATTGTTTTTCTTTATTTTTTGTAAAGTAAGCGAGTGACTACTTTTGGCTATAACGGTAAAGTTTCCGTCTAAGTCGTCAAACTCTCGAGGACGAACGCGCCCTTGCTTATAAACTAATTTTTGACTGATTGTTCTGTAAGTCGGACCATAGCGGTATTGCTCTGCACGTGTTTTATTATAGGTAAGGCCTGAGGCTATTAAGTCTAAATCCCCCTTTTCAAGGCGTTCAAACATGTCAGATAAGTTAAAGAAAGGGACTATTTCAAGCTCTACACCTAAATATTCGGCGAAGGCTTGAGATAACTCATATTCAAAGCCTTGTTCACCTTGAACGGCTTGATAATAATTACTAGCACTCGCAAGGGTGCCCACACGAATTTTATTCTGTTCTTTTATTTGGGCGAGTTGAGTTGGCTGCTCTTGCATATCGCATGCACATAACAGCATAACTAAAGTAATGATTATTATTAGTTTTTCTTTGAACATTGAGTGCCCCTTAAGCTCGCCAGCCACCGTTATAGCAAAACTAAGCCATCGCGTCACTTTACCTTTTATTTTATTAACCAAAAGCGGCTATAAATAAAGCTAAAAAGTTAATTTTATGAAAAGCGTAATTTTGAGTTAAATCTGAATGCTAATTGGACTATAATGCGTGCCTAAAATATCGTTCAATCCCTAACCCCGGATGAAATTACCTATGTTGATCCTTCGTGGTGCACCAGCACTGTCAGAGTTCAGAGTTAATAAAATTTTAGCGCGTTGCCAACAATCGCAACTTCCAGTCACTAACGTATACGCCGAGTATGCTCACTTTGCCGATTTAACATCGCCGTTGAGTAGCTCTGAGCAAACCAAGCTTGAAAAACTATTAACTTACGGTCCAACTATTGCCGAGCATACCCCAGCTGGCAAACTTGTACTTGTTACACCTCGCCCAGGTACCATCTCACCTTGGGCATCTAAAGCAACCGATATTGCCCATAACTGTGGTTTAAAACAGGTTCACCGTGTTGAACGCGGTATTGCTTATTATGTTGAAGGTGACTTAAACGCAGAACAACTTGAACAAGTGATTGCGTTATTACACGACCGTATGACCGAAGCCACGCATAGTGAGCTTGAAGATGCTGCACAACTGTTTCGTAGTGATGCACCGCGCCAAATGTCGTCTGTCGATATTTTAGGTGGCGGCCGCGAAGCATTAGCAATAGCTAATGTTGAGCAAGGTTTTGCCCTTGCTGATGACGAAATAGATTACTTAGTAGAAAACTTTATAAAGTTAGGGCGTAACCCTAACGACATCGAATTGTTTATGTTTGCACAAGCAAACTCAGAGCATTGTCGTCATAAAATATTTAATGCTGACTGGACAATCGATGGAAAAGAGCAGCCAAAATCGCTGTTTAAAATGATTAAAAATACGTTTGAGTTAAATCCTGAAAATGTATTGTCGGCGTATAAAGATAACGCGGCAGTAATGAAAGGCTCAAAAGCGGGTCGCTTCTTCCCAAATGCGCAAGGTGAATATGCGTATCATCAAGAAGACATTGAAATACTAATGAAAGTTGAAACGCATAACCACCCAACAGCTATCGCGCCATTCTCTGGTGCGGCTACAGGCTCTGGTGGTGAGATTCGCGATGAAGGCGCAACTGGTCGTGGCTCTAAGCCAAAAGCAGGTTTAGTTGGCTTTACTGTATCAAACTTACGTATTCCAGGTTACGAGCAACCATGGGAAAGCGATTTTGGTAAGCCGAGTCGCATTGTTAACGCGCTTGATATAATGACAGAAGGTCCACTAGGTGGTGCTGCATTTAATAATGAGTTTGGTCGTCCTAACTTATTAGGCTACTTCCGTACTTACGAAGAAAAAGTAACAAGCCATAATGGCGAAGAAGTACGTGGTTATCATAAACCAATTATGCTTGCCGGTGGTTTGGGTAATATTCGCTCTGATCATGTTCAAAAAGGCGATATTCCTGTTGGCGCTAAATTAATTGCGCTAGGTGGACCTGCAATGAACATTGGTTTAGGCGGTGGTGCTGCATCAAGTATGGCTTCAGGTCAATCAAACGAAAATTTAGATTTTGCTTCAGTACAGCGCGAAAACCCAGAAATGGAACGTCGTTGCCAAGAAGTTATCGATAAATGTTGGCAGTTAGGTGACGAAAATCCAATTGCATTCATCCACGATGTAGGTGCTGGCGGTTTATCAAATGCGTTTCCTGAGCTTGTTAATGATGGCGGACGTGGTGGTAAGTTCCAATTACGTAGCATCCCTAATGATGAACCAGGCATGGCACCACACGAAATTTGGTGTAATGAATCACAAGAGCGTTATGTACTCGCTGTTGGTATCGAAGACTTTGACCGCTTTGAAGCAATTTGTAAGCGTGAACGTGCCCAGTACGCTGTTATTGGTGAAGCAACAGCTGAACCTCACTTAACAGTGTCAGACAGCCATTTTGAAAATAACCCTGTTGATTTACCGCTGGACGTATTATTAGGTAAAGCACCTAAAATGCACCGCGATGTAACGTCAAAGCAAGTTGTTGGCAAAGCGCTTGATACTACATTAATAAATGCAGCAGATGCAGCGCAGCGCTTAATGCGTTTACCAGCCATTGCAGAAAAAACATTCCTTATAACAATCGGCGATCGATCTGTTACGGGTTTAGTCGCGCGCGATCAAATGGTCGGTCCTTGGCAAGTACCTGTTGCTAACTGTGCAGTAACTGCAGCAACGTATGATACTTACCACGGTGAAGCTATGTCACTTGGTGAGCGTACTCCGGCTGCGTTACTTAATTACGGCGCATCGGCTCGTTTAGCGGTAGCTGAGTCGTTAACTAACATTGCCTGTGCAAACATCGGTAGCCTTGAAAATATTAAGTTATCGGCAAACTGGATGGCAGCAGCGGGTCACCCAGGTGAAGATGCTGGTTTATACGAAGCTGTTAAAGCCGTAGGCGAAGAGCTTTGTCCCGCTCTTGGTTTAACGATTCCAGTAGGTAAAGATTCTATGTCGATGAAAACGACATGGAAAGATGAAGGTGACTCACAAGAGAAATCAGTAACATCGCCGCTTTCACTGGTTATAACTGCGTTTGGTCGTGTTGACGACGTACGTAAAACAGTAACGCCACAATTGCGCACAGATAAAGGCGATACATCGCTTATATTAGTTGATTTAGGTGCGGGTAAAAACCGCATGGGCGCATCAAGCCTTGCGCAAGTTTATAAGCAATTGGGTGATGTAACACCTGACGTTGATAGCCCAGAGTTATTAAAAGGCTTTTATAACGCAATGCAAGCGCTTGTGGCTGATAGTAAGTTACTTGCTTATCATGACCGCTCAGACGGTGGTTTATTTACCACAGTAGCTGAAATGGCGTTTACGGGTCATACCGGTGTAACGGTTGATTTAGCTGTTTTAACAGGCTCTGACATTGAAGCGCTTTATAACGAAGAGCTAGGTGCCGTAATTCAAGTTGCAAATGCTGATTTAGATGCAGTAAATGCGGTGTTTGAACAACATGGTATAGCAGCAATTAGCCACAACATTGGCACGCTTAATAGCGATGATACGATTATATTTAACCGTGGCGAAAATACGGTACTTAATCATACGCGTACTGAGCTTCGTACTATTTGGGCTGAAACAACGTATCAAATGCAAGCACGCCGTGATAACCCTGAATGTGCTAAGCAAGAGTTTGATGCTAAATTTGATGCGAAAGATCCAGGCTTAAATGTAAAACTTAACTTTGATTTAAACGAAGACATAGCAGCGCCATATATTGCAACCGGTGCTAAACCGCAAATGGCTATTTTACGTGAGCAAGGTGTTAACTCTCATTTAGAAATGGCGGCAGCGTTTAACCGTGCAGGTTTTGCAGCTGTTGATGTACACATGAGCGACATTTTAGAAGGTCGTTTAACACTAGATCAGTTTAAAGGTTTAGTGGCATGTGGTGGCTTCTCTTACGGTGACGTACTCGGTGCTGGTGAAGGTTGGGCTAAGTCTATTTTGTTTAACGACATGGCACGTGATCAGTTCCAAAACTTCTTCCATCGTGAAGATACCTTTAGCTTAGGTGTATGTAACGGTTGCCAAATGTTATCAACGTTAAAAGAGTTGATCCCTGGCACTGAACATTGGCCGCGTTTTGTAACTAATAAATCAGAGCGTTTTGAAGCACGCTTTAGTTTAGTAGAAATACAAGAGAATCCGTCTGTATTCTTTAGCGGAATGGCTGGATCGCGTATGCCTATAGCGGTTTCTCATGGTGAAGGTCATGCTGAGTTTGCAAACGATGCAGCCACTAAAGCGGCGCTTGATAGCGGTACTGTAGCGGTTAAATTTGTAGATAACTACGGTAACCCTACAACGCAGTACCCAGCTAACCCTAATGGTTCTCCAGAAGGTATTACAGGTATTACGTCAACAGATGGTCGCGCCACTGTAATGATGCCGCATCCAGAACGCGTATTCAGAAGCGTTGCCAACTCTTGGCATCCTGATGAGTGGATCGAGGATAGCCCGTGGATGCGTATGTTCCGTAACGCACGTAAAAACATAGGTTAATTACATTTGCGTTTATACAAGTTAGATTCATAATCTTACTGTAAAATAAAAAAGGCTGCATTGTGCAGCCTTTTTTGATTAGTATAGTTTTAGCTAAAAGCACAAAGCATTTAAGGATAGTATGTTTAAGCGAGTTGGTTTAATTGTTGGGGCTGTATTACTAAGTACCTTGCTACTTGGTTATGTATTTCGTTTACCTTTATTACAGTGGGCTATAGCGCCTGAGCTTAAAAAAGCAGGTGTCACATTAAACTGCCTTGATTTTTCAATTACGTCTGAGCTAAATATTCATGCTGATAAAGTGTGTGTAAATTATCAAAATCAACAGTTACAACTGACGGATATAACTGCAAATACAAAGCGTGTAGATATTAAAAATGCAGTGTTAATGGTTAATCCACTGCCTAAAAGTGATAATGCTAATCAACTTGCTAAAAATCTCGATTTAGCGCTTCCCTTAAATCGCCCATTAATCAGCATTAAACAGCTTGTAGTAAAAAGTGATGAACTCAATAAGCCATTAAAAATAAGTATATTAGAACCCGAGCTAAATAAATTTAGTGTCACGGGTGATATAAACGCGAGTGCAACTTTGGCTGCTAATAAAATAAGTGGTCAGTTCATGATTAATGACACTTTTTTAAAGCAGCTTCTAAATACTGAAAACACCTCAATAGCAGATGTTAACTTTAATACCCAGCAAGCGTTTAGCTTTGACGGTATAGATCTTGAGTTAAATGGCGATATCAGTTCCCAGTTTGCTCATACTTCTGAGCAATGCCAGTTTAACGTATTAACGACAGGCAAATTGGTAACTCATTTTAATTTAAATAGCCAAGTGTTAATGCTTAATACTGACCTGCTTAATAACAATATTACTTTAACATCAAGCTGTACCGAGTTAATTCCACCGAGTGAATACGCAGGTTTTGTGAGCAATCAAGTCCCTTTAGATTGGCAACTTAAACTTCCTCAATCAATTCGATTAGAGGGGAGCGACCTGAATGTACCTGCAATTAATTTGGTGAGTGAAGGCGATAAGCAATTCAATATTTTAATAACCGATACAGCACTTAATATTAAATCGCCACTTGAAAACTTACAGACAAATTTATCAGCGAGAATAAGCACACCCGATATAAATAATTTCAGCGTTAATGCTCAGTTAGTGGGCACTGCAATTAAAGGCGATTACGCGGTTGCGCTTGAAAGCTTGCCTGAATTTGTTCCTGCAACAGCTAATGGGCTTAGCCTTAGTGGTTACTTTGATTTAAGTGAGTTTATTGACTCAAAACCAGTTGGGCTTATAAATGCTAAATTAACGCTTAATAGTGTAGATGCGTTTGATATAAGTGCAGTGCAATACCAAGGTGATTTAACTGCAAAAATGGATAAGCAGTTAAATGCAGAAGTTACATTAACTCAGCAATTAAAAAGCGCAGAAAATAAAGAATTTAAAGCCACAGATATAAGTAACACATTAACAGCAAATGCTAATTTAGGCGTAGGTGAGTTATTTGCGGAGCTGACAGCAAAAACAAGTATAAAGGCTGCTAATAGCCCCGACATAAAACTTAATAATATAAAAGTAGAGTCTACAGGCTTGCAAAGCCGTGCACTAAAAGCCACGCATCATGTATTTGTAAATGATGTTGAGTTAGTGGTAAATCATCATGTATCGTCGCAAGCTCATCCGTTTGAAGTGATTATTCCTGAGCAAAGTGTACTGCCATTAAATACTTTTATTAATCAATTTGAGCCACTTGCGCAGCTAACTAAGGGCGAATTTAATGGCTATATTAGTGGCGATGTAAACTTGCAAAATGCATCGTTCAATATGGATGTAAGTCACGCAAGTGCACTGTATAACAACTACCTTGCAAATGATTTAAATAGTGCATTTAGCGGGGAATATAATTCAGGTAAGCTTAATGTAAAACCAACTACCTTTAGTTTAAATGAATTTAGAGCTGGTGCCATAGTTAAAGCGATTGAAGGGCAGTGGCAAGTGAATAACAATACCGCGCTTATAAATGATGTAAAAGGAAGTGTGTTTGGTGGCGAGTTTTCTCTAGATACCTACACAGTAGGGAAGCCAAACCAAGTTGCCAATGTTAAGTTTGAAAACATTGATGCAAGTAAACTCGTTACACTCGATGATAAGTCGGGCATTGTATTAACAGGGCGCTTGGCGGGATCTTTACCTGTCCATTTTGATAGTGGAAAAATTGAAATAATTGACGGTAGTTTATTTAGCCAAGGCACCGGTAATTTAAAAATTACCAATAATGCAGCGTTTGATTCAGTAATGCAGCAACAGCAAGAGTTGCAACCTGTATTAGGGCTATTAACTAATTTAGATATTCAAAAACTTAATAGCAGTGTGGCATTAAAAAACGATGGCTGGTTAAAGCTTGAGGTTAATTTACAAGGCTATAATAAAGCAGAGCAGCAGCAGGTTAACTTTAATTATAACCACGAAGAAAACGTATTTACACTTTTACGCGCACTGCGTTTAAGTGACGAAATTACACAGAAAGTTGAGCAACAATACTCACAAAAAGGAAACTAATAATGAGACAGTCGTTATTGATAAAAGTACTGCTCGGGCTAGGTGTTATTAGTGCACTAAGTGCCTGCACGCACCGAGTTGAGGTATCTGCTAAAGAGCCCATTACGATTAATTTAAATGTGAAGGTCGACCACGAAATTCGCGTAAAAGTAGATAAAGAACTCGACAGCTTATTTAGTGACGACAGTGAGTTATTTTAAGGAGCTAAAACATGAATACGAAGAAAAAATTAAATATTATTACGTTAGTTAGTGCAGTATGTATGTCGTTCTCTGCGTGGGCTATTAGCCTTGATGACGCTAAAAACCAAGGTTTAGTAGGTGAAGATAGCTCTGGTTATTTAGGACTTGTTGTACAAAACGCAGAGGCAAAAGCCGTTGTTGATGACATTAATGCAAAGCGTAAAGCGCAGTACTTAAAGCTCGCTAAAAAGAATAACTTGTCGCTTTCACAAGTTGAAGCGCTTGCTGCCGCTAAAACAATTGAAAAAACCCAAAGTGGTCATTACGTTGAAGTAAATGGTAACTGGGTTAAAAAATAGCGATCCCAGCTAGCTTTATTTTGCTAAGGCTAAGAATAAAATCAAGAATAAAACCGAGCGCTTTAAGCGCTCGGTTTTTTACAGCCTTCGAGTAACTGCTGCCAAAAATCAATCCCCTTACGCCTTGCTAGGTTTATATTATGCTCTGGAATCGACTCGGGCTCGTTGTAACTATCAAGCGCTTCACTCATACTTGCTTCGCGAATTAAATGCAGAGTAGGAAAAGGCGCTCTATTTGTGTAGTTTGCAGCATCAGTTTCATCACTGTCGGCAAATACGTAGTCAGGATGAAAATTAGCGATTTGATACTTACCTTCAAAGCCTTGCGCGACTAAAAGTGCATTAGCTAAATCGACCAAGTCTAAAAAGTCTTCAAAGTCACTGAAGCCGTTGTCAAACATGATAAGGGTTGTTTCGCGCTCTGGTTCACGGTCAAGCTCAACACATTGCTCAAGCATATCCATTACAGCATCATCCATACTAGCTGCTGGACTTACGATGTAATGAATACAGTTATTTTCTACTTCTTTGCGTGCAAACGGGCAAAAGTTATATTTAACAATAACAGATGACACCCATTCGCGGGTTTGGCTTATAGCTATGTTGGTCACGGTTTTGGCTCTAAATATTGGTTAATAATGGTAAGTGTTTTTTGTATTGCACCTTGGTTTTTAGCAACGCATTGAGCAGCTTTAATGCCTAAGGTTTGGCATGCTTTTGTGTTTTGGCTAAACGTTATAAGCTGTTTTGCCAGTTCGTCGTTGTTATCAACCACTACAGCGCCTTTAAGCTTTATAAGCTCGGGATAAACATGATCAAAATTATATGTGTGTGGACCTGTTATTACGCCTACTGAAAATGCAGCTGATTCCAGTGGGTTATGCCCACCTCTACGTATTAAGCTGCCGCCAATAAAGCTGATATTTGCAGCGCCATACAAACACTGTAGTTCACCAAGCGTATCAGCAAGGAGGACTTGCTCATTGCTATAGCTATTTTGACTACGACGGCTAAAACTAAGTGGGCTTTGCGTTAAAAGCTCTGCCACTTTATCAAACTGCTCTGGATGGCGCGGTGCAATTATAAGTAATGCATTAGGTTGCTTTTTTAGTAGCTGTTGGTGAGCCGCCAATACTAACTCATGCTCTAAAGGATGTGTTGAGCCTGCTACCCATACAAAGCGTTCATCGTTATTGTCTTCATTACTGTTATAAAGCTGTTTAAGGTTGAGTACTTCAGCTAATTGCTCTTCACTTGGTGTTATATCAAATTTAATTGAACCTGTTACATGGCTTTTTGAAGTTTCAAGACCAAGCTCTATAAAACGCTCCGAATCGGCCTTGTTATGACTCGCAAGTGCTGTAATTGAGCGCATAATAATATGCGTTAATTTAGCGACCTTTTGATAGCCCTGCTGCGACTTTTCAGAGAGTCTTGCATTGATGACAAGTACCGGTATATTTTTTTTGTGACTTATCGCCATTAAATTTGGCCATAGCTCTGTTTCTAAAATACATAATACTTGTGGCTTTATACGCTTTAAAAATCGGGCTGTCGCAAACGGAAAATCGATTGGTAAGTAGCTACACGCCACAGTATTTTTAAACTGGTTAAGTATTTGCTCTCTGCCTGTTGGAGTATTACAGGTTATAAGTATATTTAAATTTGGATGCGCTTTTTGCAGAGCTTTAATAAGTGGCGTTGCGGCAAGTACCTCACCAACAGAAGCACAATGAAAAACTAAAGGTTTGGTTTTGGTCGTAAATAAAGACTTACTGACAAACCCAAAGCGCTCTTTAAAGTGTGCACGATAGCCTTGGTTTTTTTTACCTCGTAAAACATAAAGGTAAAATACAATCAGTGGGCTGATAAAAATTAATGCAAGGGAGTAAAAAATGCGTGCCATACTGATCTTTCTTAAAGGGAAGTGGCGTTAGTTTACCGTGAAATAGTCGTTTTCTAAACATACTCGCAATAAAATATGGCCAGGGTTCAGTTATAACCCGATAAAATGAACACAATTAAATAAAATTATGGAATAATGGATTTAATTTTTCCCTGCTATTTCAGTTCCTAGAGGAATTTTTCATGTCAATTATCGATTCAGTGGCAACTAGCTACGTTGAAACATTAAACCGTCATCAAGCATTATTTGAAACGATGGAAGCTTATCATCAAGAATCTATGCAACTGTTGGAAGCATGCCACAGTGCATTACAAGCTGGTGGCAAGATTGTTTGGTTTGGTAACGGCGGNGTGCAGCCGATGCGCAGCATTTAGCAGCAGAATTTGTAGTGCGTTACAAATTAGAACGTGGTCCGCTTGCCTCTATGGCATTGACCACCGACACATCAATTTTAACAGCACACAGCAACGATTATCACTTTGATACGGTGTTTGAACGTCAAGTTCAAGCGCTGTGTAAACCAGAAGACTTAGTAATTGGTTTAACTACATCAGGTACTAGCAACAATATTAATTTAGCATTAGAAGCCGCAAATAAACTAGGTGCTTTTACAGTCGCTTTAACAGGGCGTGATGGCGGCAAAGTAAAAGATATTGCTAAGTTACCTATTATTATAAAAAATGACGAAACAGCACGTATTCAAGAAGCTCACATGTTTATAGGTCACTGGTTATGTGAAGCCATGGATATGGTTGTTGCGGAGCAGCAGTAATGGATTTATCGTTATTAAAAAACTTATCGGCAGCACGTATATTAGTTGTTGGCGACGTAATGCTAGACCGTTATTGGTATGGCGACACAGGGCGTATTTCGCCAGAAGCGCCAGTACCTGTTGTTAAAGTAAGTAAATTTGAAGACAAAGCGGGCGGTGCAGCTAACGTTGCAAAAAATATAGCACGGTTAGATGCAAAAGTCGGCTTACTGGGCTTAATTGGTGAAGATGAAAGTGGGCAGATTTTAGAGACCATTTTAAAAGGTGAAAAAATAAGCTCACAGTTAGTTAGTGTATGTGATTTACCGACTATTTCTAAAATGCGCGTTATTAGCCGCCATCAACAACTAGTTCGCCTTGATTTAGAAGAAACGTTTACTGAGCAACATAGTCAATTACTACTAAACCGCTTAGAACTTGTACTAGATGAATACGACTTTATTGTGTTCTCTGATTACAGCAAAGGATCTTTGAGCTTAATTAAAGAGATGGTAAGCCTTGCTAAGGGCGCCGGAAAAACGGTTTTAATCGACCCTAAATCACCAGATTTACATTTATATGAAGGTGCTGATTACATTACGCCTAATTTACATGAGTTTAAGTTAGCGGGTGGTCAAACCGATTCAGAAGAAGCTTTAGCAGCAAGTGCGCGTGATTTAATTAGCAAAAATGGCATTAAAGCCATGTTACTTACGCGTTCTGAGCAAGGTATGTCGCTGATTAATGCAGATGAAAAGTTTGATTTTGCAGCGCAAGAACTTGAAGTAAGCGATGTAACTGGCGCTGGTGATACGGTTATAGCTACACTCGCGGTTATGCTTGGCGCGGGTATGGAACCTAAAGATGCTGTAGAAGTTGCTAATTTAGCTGCTGGTATAGCGGTTAGTAAATTTGGTGCCGCAACGGTCTCTCCAGAAGAGCTAAGCCGCAAGCTAGGTCAGTATTTACATACTACTGGTGAGCATTACCAAACACCATTTGATGATGTACTTCAGCATATTGAATTTGCAAAACAAAACGGCGAAACCATTGTATTTACCAATGGCTGTTTTGATATTTTACACGCAGGGCATGTACGTTATTTAGCGCAAGCTAAAGCACGAGGCGATAGGCTCGTTGTTGGATTAAATAATGATGAATCTATTACGCGTTTAAAAGGGGCAGATCGTCCAATAAATCCGCTAGATGAGCGTGCAATGGTACTTAGTGCACTTTCATCAGTTGATTGGGTTATTCCGTTTGGCAGTCTAGATGAAAACGATACTCCCGCTAAATTAATTGAGCAAATAAGCCCTGATATCTTAGTTAAGGGTGGCGACTACACCGTAGAGCAAATAGCGGGTGCTGAGCATGTGCTTCGCCATGGTGGAAAAGTTGAAGTGCTTGAATTTTTAGATGGGTGCTCAACATCAAAAGTAATTAGTAAAATTAAACAGTAATTACTTATACCAACCTGCATAAATCTTTGATCAATTTAACGATTTAAATTGCACTACAACGTCGTTAAAAATTTTTTATTTAGAACAACTAGATACAAAAACTTTTGCCTAGTTCTAGCGTAATTTCCTTAACGTTAAATAGACCCCATATATAAGTAGATTGGTATTATTTAGTTTGCTTAAAAAATACAAGAAAGGGATGAAAACACTGTTTTCATTCCTTTCTTACTTTTAATACGTTACTTTATTAAAGTAACGTATTAAAAGTTATATTCGTACTTAGCAAATGCAGAAGTATCGTTTTCAGCACCGTCGTTGTTAGATGCAAAAGCGCCTAAAGTAACTCTGCCACCCATAGAAAGCATTCTGTAACGAAGTTCTAATTGCTTAGAGTTAAATCCTGTTTTAGTAATAGAATTGCCTAAATCTAGGTTGTTAGGGTAAAGGTCCCTGTTATCGCTGTTGTAATCAACACTACGTAATTTTACCTGCCAATCGTTTCCACTAGATAACTGACCTAGCAGAGTTAAAACGACTGATTGTGCATCGTTATCGTAGGTTGAGCCAATTGTACGACCATGGTATCGGTAGCCTGATCTATAAGCCGATAACTTGTCATCATGCTCATAGTAACAATTTTCAACTTTTGATTCAGCTTGGCATGAAACACCAGTATCTATATATTCAACATTTACTAATATGTTCTGAGCGTATATGCGTTGTGTTGTTTGAATACCAAAAAGATATGCTCTGTCGGAAGGCTTAAATTGAGAGCTTGCGTCTTCACCTATAGTGCTAATGTAGATTGCATATGGGTGTGTTAACAAGGTATCAGACCAGCGGATATCAATACCAGCCAGTTGATTACCTATTTTTGACTCAAATTGACTGTCACAGCTGTCATTACCATCTGTGCAAGTTGTTTGGCCAGTAATAACATCAATAAAATCACCCGCAGAGCTCGGTTGTCCGTCACCAGCCCATTGTGCAGACCAGCTAAGTGCAATTTCTAACTGCTGAATAGGGCGAAAATTGACACGAGTACTCCACAGTAAAGCATCAGGAATAACACGTGTAGACTCAAGTTTAGCCATTTGTGCGGTAAAGCTCCATTGACCAATCCAGCTTAACCATGGCGTCTCGAAAGCGGTACTTTTCTCTCTAGTAATACTTAGTGCAGGTAAAGGTTTCGCATTACCAGACATAATTAAGCTGTTATCAACACCAGGTCCCCAAAATTGTTCAACAGCACCGGCTCTAAAAATCCAATTACCTAAACGGTAAGCTAAGTAACTATCGTCAAGTGAGGTATCATTACAATCGGTTAAAGCTTGCTCATCGGTAACTATATCGTCAGTTGTTTTTCCATCAACTAAACATTTTTTACCGTCTTTTCTATAATTTATAGCTACTTTAGCTGCAAAGTTATCACCTAAATAAGCGTAAGCTGCTGAAAGCTCTGTTTCTTGAGTATTTGTTGCACCAAAGCTTGTTGCTATGATTGGATCTGTGGCTGCAAAAGCTGATAATTGAAGACTATGTGAGCTACTATTTTCTGATTTATATCGATGTTTAACGCGAAGTAAAGCATCTTGTAAGCTTGGAGATAATTGCTCCAGCGGCATGCTTTCCACATCGCTTATAAAACTTTTCCACATAAGCGGATAGGTAGTTACAGGAGCTAAAATAACACCGGCATCAGCTAATTGTTGAATATCAGCTCTTAAACCATAATCATCGGGTTTTACCCATGGCTCAGCATTAACTGATGCGCTCATAGCGCAAAAAAGAGTAGAAAGTAGAAAAATTCTGTTTCGCAAAGTTCAGATCCTTGTGATTTAGATTGCGGCTAAGTTTATCAACCTAAACTTGTTATTGCAGTAAATAATAAATTTATAGAGCTAATTTAATATATAAAAATGTAACCTGTCTATCGTAATAAGTATCTGATTGGTATACTTGAGTTCAAATAGGAAATTGAGAATGTAATGAGCAACAAACGACTTTTATTTATTCCCGTATCATCACCAGAAGGCATTGGTGAATATATGCGCTCGTTGTTGTTGGCTCAAAGTTTAAAGGCAGAACTTACTGATTCTCTCGATATTCACTTCATATTAAATAAGCATACAAGTTACGCAAAAGATTGTCCTTTTGAAGCCACATTACTTGAACACTCAGCGACGAAAGAGCTGGATTCTGTTTGCGACTTTATAGAGCAATTTAAACCTGACGTCGTTGTTTTTGATTGTGCAGGACGTGCAGGGCATATGAAGGCGGCTAAAAAGGTAGGCGCTAAAGTTATATTTATTTCTCAGCATGCAAAAAAACGTGCTAAAGGTTTAAAACTTAACAGAATTAATTTAATTGATACACATTGGGTTGTACAGTCTGATTATTGTATTGAGCCACTTACATGGGCTGAAAGTACGAAGTTAGATATGTTTCCCTTGGCACATCCTCGTAATGTAGGTCCTTTTGTTACATTTGCCTCTTGTGCGCAAAAACGTGATGTTTTAAATCGCTATAACTTAGCACCGGAAGGCTATTTTATTGTTAATGCTGGCTCAGGCGGGCATATATTAAATAATATTAATTGTGCTGATGTTTACTTTAAAGCCGCGCTTAAAATTACTAAACACACTGGTTTAAAAGCTGTTGTTGTGTTTGGTCCCAATTATAAGAAATCCATTCCTGAAAGTGATGAGGTTACTTGTTTAGCAAGTCTTCAAAGTACTGATTTTTTGGCATTAATGAGCCAAGCTAAAATCGCATTACTTAGCGGTGGCGATACTTTACTGCAAGCAATTGCAGTTCAAACCCCCGTTGTGGCATGTGCTATCTCAAAAGATCAAAATACACGTTTGGATCATTGTGTTAATGCAGGTGTTGTCATAAAAGCAAATCTTGATATTGATGAAATTATTACGAAAGTAGCTCAAGTTATTACAGAGCCTTTTTATAGTGAATTCGTTTCTAAATATAAACAACTTGATAATACACATAGCTTCGAAGTGATCACTAACGGTATAAAAAATATGCTTATAGGGGATCGCTAATGAATATAGTGATTGTAATTGACTCCCTAGTGGGTGGTGGTGCTGAAAAAGTAATGCTTACCCTTGCTGAGGAAATGGCCAAGTTACAGCACAGAATTACTATTTTGTCTCTTGCTAACTCTATTGAATATAATATTCCTGAAGTACTTTACGTGGAGAGTTTATTCACACATAGGGCATCAAAAGTAGATCGATTTTGGCAGCGTAAAAATAGTGTATTGAAACTAGAAGCGTGGTTTGAAAAAAAACAGAGCGAGATAGGTGATATTGATTTAGTACTTTCTAATCTTGATAGAAGTAATAATTTACTCTCAAAAAGTAATATCAAAAATGTTCACTTTGTTATTCATAACTCCGTTAACGCAGAACTTGCACGTCAAAAAAAGTTAGGTCCATTTTCATACTTATATCTTAAAAAGAGTAAGCAAAATTTAAATGGTAAATCACTTATTTGCGTATCAAAGGGTGTTGAAAAAGAAATAACACAAGGGGATTTAATTAACCCAAGTGCAATTGCGACTATTTATAACTCGTTCGATTTTGAAAAAATAAACCAACAAGCAAATGAGCAAAATAACAATATCCCAAATGAGCCCTACTTAATTCATGTAGGAAGGCTCGCCAAACAAAAACGCCACGATATATTGTTTGCAGCCTTTGCAAAGCTTGATAAAAAATACAAGCTAGTCCTTTTATGTAATAAACCTGCAAAAGCGTTTAAGCTTGCACAGCAATATGGCATAGAAAAACAGTTAGTAGTGCCAGGATTTCAACAAAACCCGTACAACTGGATTAAGCAGGCTGAGGCTTTAGTGTTGAGTTCTGATTTTGAAGGGCTTCCAACGGTATTAATTGAGGCTTTAGCGGTGGGGACTCCGGTAGTTAGCACTAATTGTACATTTGGTCCAAGCGAGATATTAACAGGCGAGCTGAGTAAATATTTAGTACCCATTCAACAAAGTGAGGCATTAGCCAATGTTGTTAAGCACGTACTAGCAGACAAGCCAAATGTAGAAAACGCAGATATTCTAAAACAAGTACAGGCAGAGAAGGTTGCTCATCAGTATTTAGCATTGGCTAACTAAGTTAATTTATATAAGTTAACTTATATTAGGTTAACTTATAATAGCGAGCGCTTTGAGGTAGTTGCTATTCAGAGTTTGCCAGTCACTCGCTTTCCAATTCAATACATCATTTCGACCTTGCTCTTTTAAAAATGAGCGCTCAAGACGTGCCAGATTACTTTGTTGCCATTGTGGGTTAGGCGCTCTTATTTCACCTCTATCAAAGTCGATAATATACACATCACCAGTATCATTAAATAAAATGTTATTAATGTTTAAATCGGCATGATACACACCTTTTGAATGAAATAGCGCGATTGTTTTAGCAATGCGCTCTAACTCTTCTTCGCTCAATGGGCGTTCAATTAATATATCGAGTACACTTTTAGCACCTATAACAGCCTCGGTAATAATATCACCACGATAAATTAACCCGCTGCGGGTTACTTTAGCTGTAATAGGGGTTGGTACGTTTAAACCAAGCTCTATAAGCTTACTCATTAAACTAAACTCTTTATACACACGGGTTTGTTCAAGTCCTGGGTATAAATACTGATCGCTTAGCAATTTACCCACTAAGCCACCGCGCCAATAATGCCTAAGTACGGCTGTTAATTCGTCTTGCTTAAAAAACCACGCAGTTGCTCGACCTTTTTTAGCGCCCACAATTTTATTTTGTTGTTGCCAATAATTTGCATCAAACCAATCGAGGGTAATTTGGCTTGTGTATTTAGGGTGGCTTAATACAGTGTGGTTGCCTTGCACGTGTTGTTTAAACATAGCTCTGTGTAATTGCTAAATAATGTGTCTATATTAGCGCGTTTTAAAGCTTAGGATAAGTGCTTGCAATAGCGTGATTATAATTTAAGATCGGCTTTTGTATTTAATACCTAAGGGAATGCGTGACTCAAGCTCCTAATTATTCATCTATTTGTATATTAAGACTCTCAGCCATTGGTGACGTATGTCATGGTGTGAGTGCTGTACAAGCTATTCAAAAAGCACACCCTAATGCAAAAATTACGTGGGTTATTGGCAAAATAGAAGCCATGCTACTTGCCGACTTACCTGGCGTTGAGCTGGTGGTATTTGATAAAAAACAAGGCAAAGCAGCGCTTAAAAGCTTAAAACAACGCTTTAAAGATCAAAAGTTTGATGTGTTACTTAACATGCAAGTTGCACTTAGGGCTGGGTTTGTTGCGCGTTGTATTCCTGCAAAAGTAAAAATAGGGTTCGATTGGGCGCGTTCAAAAGAATTACATAGCTTATTTATTAATAAACGAATAGCCCCACAAGCTCAGGCGCATGTGCTTGAAGGTTTTAAAGGTTTTGCAAAAGCCATTGGAGTTGCTGATTATAAACCGAGTTGGGACATGCCATATACCGAGCAAGACCAAGCGGTTGCAGATGAGTTACTAACACCAGAATACCTAACTAATAAACTATTAGTAATATCGCCCGCAGCTAGTAAAGCACAGCGTAATTGGCTCGCTGAACGTTATGCCACATTGGCTGATTATGCTAATGAGCAAGGCTTTAGAGTGGTATTGACGGGTGGTCCAACAGAACCTGAAATTAACCTAGCAAATAGCATTGTTGAGTATAGCAAAACACCTATTTTAAATTTAGTGGGCAAAACTAAGCTCAAAGAGTTGTTGTGCGTGTTAAAGCGTGGCAGTTTAGTGCTTGCGCCCGATACAGGCCCTGCGCATATGGCGGTAACGGTGGGTACGCCGGTTATTGGTTTATATGCACATTCAAACCCAGCACGAACAGGCCCTTACTTATATCAAGATTACGTGGTTGAGGTTTATCACCAAAACTTGCTTAAGCAAACAGGTAAAACAGCAAAACAAGTCTCGTGGGGTACGCGTGTAAAAGGCGATGATTTAATGAGCCAAATTACAGTTGATGATGTAAAAGCGATGTTTGACCATGTTGTACAAAAAGAGTCTTTGTAATGAATGCACAACAAAAAAATAAAGCGCTTTTTTTAGACCGAGATGGCGTGGTAAATGTTGATCATGGTTATGTGTATCAAAGCGATAAATTTGAATTTATTGACGGTGTTTTTAGCACTTGTAAAACATTTTATGATGCGGGCTATAAAATCATAATCGTCACTAATCAATCTGGAATTGGCCGAGGTTATTACACCGAAGCTGATTTTTTAGCACTAACTGATTGGATGAAAACCCAATTTAGCGATCACAGCATTGAAGTTACCGATGTGTACTTTTGCCCTCATCACCCTAAAAAAGCGCACCCTGAATATTTGAAAGAGTGCAGTTGCAGAAAGCCTGCGCCAGGGATGTTATTGCAAGGCATGCAAGAGCATAACATCGACCCTGCTTGCAGTATAATGGTGGGCGATAAACTCAGTGATATGCAGGCTGCAAAAAAAGCGGGCATCACTACCCGCGTTTTAGTGCGTTCGGGTCAAAGCTTTGATGAAAGTGCTAAACAAGAGGCTGATTTAATTATCGATTCTATAAACAGTTTACCTGCACTTTTAAATACATAAATAAGCTAAACAGATTAGCCTGTAAACTGGCAGGAATTCCTTCCAGTTTAGGGTGTTTACGACGAACTGCAAACCGTGCATTTTCCCCATTAAACTTTTACAATACCCCCCATAATAAACAGTCGCTTAAATGTGGTTGTTTACCCGTTCAAATAAATGGAGAACACAGATGAGAGCATCTGCTTTTTTTAGCCAATTACAACAGCAAATTGAAGACGTAAAAACCGAAGGTTTGTATAAAAGCGAACGTATTATTAAATCTCAGCAGCAAGCTCAAATCGAAGTTGCATCAGGTAAAGTAATCAATTTTTGTGCTAATAACTACTTAGGTCTAGCTAATAGCCCAGAGTTAATTGAAGCTGCGCAAAATGGTTTAAATAATCATGGTTTTGGTGTGGCGTCTGTTCGTTTTATTTGTGGCACGCAAGATATCCATAAAACGCTAGAGAAAAAAATCAGTGAGTTTTTAGAAACTGAAGACACCATTTTATATTCTTCATGTTTTGATGCAAACACAGGCTTGTTTGAAACTATTTTAGGCGCAGAAGACGCTATTATTTCTGATTCATTAAACCATGCATCAATTATTGATGGTGTACGTTTGTGTAAAGCTAAGCGTTTTCGTTATGCAAATAACGACATGGCTGATCTTGAAAAGCAACTTATTGCAGCTGATGAAGCTGGCGCTAAAACAAAACTAATTGCTACCGATGGCGTGTTTTCTATGGATGGCGTTATTTGTAATTTAGAAGCTGTGTGTGACTTAGCCGATAAATATGATGCACTTGTTATGGTAGATGACTCTCACGCTGTTGGCTTTGTTGGCGAAAACGGTAAAGGTACACCAGAGTACTGTAATGTATTAGACCGTGTAGATATTATCACCGGTACATTAGGCAAAGCACTAGGCGGCGCTTCAGGTGGTTATACATCAGGTAAAAAAGAAATTGTTGAATGGTTACGTCAGCGTTCACGCCCATACTTGTTCTCAAACTCATTAGCCCCTTCAATTGTTACTGCATCGATTAAAGTACTTGAAATGCTAGAAAATGGCGGCGAGCTTCGCGCTAAACTCTGGTCAAATGCTAAATATTTCCGTGAGCAAATGGAAGCTGTTGGTTTTACGTGTGCAGGTAAAGATCATGCAATCATCCCAGTAATGCTAGGAGATGCAAAAGTAGCCTCGTTAATGGCTGACAAACTACTTGCTGAAGGCATTTACGTCACTGGTTTTTCATTCCCAGTAGTGCCAAAAGGGCAAGCGCGTATTCGTACACAAATTTCAGCAGCGCATAGCATTGAGCAACTCGATATTGCTATTGATGCATTTACCCGCATTGGTAAAGAAATGGGCGTTATTTAATTTTATTTTAAACCGAAGCCTTGCTTCGGTTTTTTAGTTGAGTGTGAATTATGAAAGCATTATCTAAATTAAAAGCAGAACCGGGCATTTGGATGACAGATGCGCCAAAGCCAGAAGTGGGTCATAACGACTTACTAATTAAAATTCGTAAAACAGCTATTTGTGGTACCGACGTACATATTTACAAGTGGGATGAGTGGGCAAGCAAAACTATTCCTACTCCAATGGTTGTTGGTCACGAATATGTTGGTGAAGTCGTTGATATGGGCCAGGAAGTTCGTGGCTTTAATGTTGGCGACCGCGTGTCGGGTGAAGGTCATATTACTTGTGGTCATTGTCGTAACTGCCGTGCAGGGCGCGTACATTTATGCCGTAATACAACGGGTGTGGGTGTAAACCGTGAAGGCGCGTTTGCCGAATATTTAGTTATTCCTGCATTTAACGCATTTAAAATTCCAGATAATATTTCTGACGAACTGGCTTCTATTTTTGACCCGTTTGGCAATGCAGTTCATACCGCATTATCGTTCGACTTAGTTGGCGAAGATGTACTTATTACTGGTGCAGGCCCAATTGGTATTATGGCAGCAGCTGTAGCAAAGCACGTGGGTGCTCGCCACGTTGTTATTACTGACGTAAACGAGTATCGTCTAGATTTAGCACGTAAAATGGGTGCTTCACGCGCTGTAAACGTGGCAAGCGAAAAGCTTGAAGACGTAATAAAAGACTTAGGTATGACAGAGGGCTTTGATATTGGCCTTGAAATGTCAGGTGTGCCAAGCGCGTTTAATTCAATGCTTAATAACATGAACCACGGCGGTAAAATTGCCATGCTAGGTATTCCACCATCAGATATGGCAGTTGACTGGAACCAAGTTATTTTTAAAGGTTTAGTGATTAAAGGTATTTACGGTCGCGAAATGTTCGAAACGTGGTACAAAATGGCAAGCTTGATTCAATCTGGTCTTGATTTGAACCCAATCATTACACATCAGTATTCTGTGGATGACTTCCAAGCTGGCTTTGATATGATGATTTCAGGTCAGTCAGGTAAAGTAATTTTAAACTGGGATTAGTTCCTCACTAAATTACAAGAAGGGCGGCTTTAGCCGCCTTTTTTATACTATTAATTAAAGAGACTTCAATGGCATTTAAACACATTTCTATAGCGCAAACGTTAGAGCTTCTAGATAAAGAAGACGTTGTAATTGCAGATATTCGCGATCCTAATTCGTATCAAGCTGGTCGTATTCCAGGCTCAGAAGCACTTTCTAACGGGAATATTGCACAATTTATGATGGAAAAAGAATTCGATCAGCCAATTATTATTGTGTGTTACCACGGTATGAGCTCTCAGGGCGCAGCTAGTTATTTAGTTGAGCAAGGCTTTGAAGATGTTTATAGCATGGATGGTGGTTTTACCGCTTGGGAAGTAGCTTACAGCGAGAAAGTAGAGCGATGATAGAGCTTGGCAGTTTAAATAACCCGCGCGCCGCACAGGGCTTTATAGATTATTTAAAAAGCCAAGGTTTGAAAGGGCAATTAGATTCAGCAGATGGCAGTAATGCTATTGTTAGTGTGCTTGAAGAGGACTTTCATCAAGTTCAGCCTCTATGGGCTGAATTTACACAAAACCCTAATCATGAAAAATACCTGCAAGCATCTTGGGATGTAGGCAGCACGCAATCGCCGCTTAAATATCAAGGGCAATCACTTAATCTAATAGCCCGTTTTAAAGCACTCAGCTGGTTAAATCAAACCGTAAGTATTGTAAGCGTTATAATTTATTTTGCTTTTTTACTAGGTGGTTTTGAGACCATTTACACTATGATGCAGTTTAAACCTTCGCAGCCTTTAAGTTGGTTAACGCCCGCGCTCGTACACTTTAGTGCGATGCATATTGTGTTTAATTTAATTTGGTGGATGTCGCTTGGCGACAATATAGAAAAGCAATGCGGAAAACTCAGCTTAATAGGTTTGTTTTTAGTGACTGCACTTATTAGTAATTGGGCGCAATACCTAATGGTTGGTCCCAACTTTGGCGGTTTGAGTGGCGTAGTATATGGGTTACTTGGTTTTTGTTGGATTCATAGCTTTTTAAATCCGAACAAACCTGCGTTGGTTAGTACGGCTATTGTTGGTTTTATGTTGATTTGGTTAGTGCTAGGTTTTGCTGATGTATTGTTTGTTGGTATGGCTAATTGGGCGCACTTAGGCGGATTAGTTAGCGGTATGGCTTTTGCTTATACCGCCAAAGTATTTAACGTAAAACGTTAAATACTAATGATATAAATATTTAGTGAACAAGACTTCACGGATGATCTCTTGTCCTGTTTCTTCTTTTAAAAGGCTTTTTAGTTTTTCGGCGCACTTTGCGCGTATTTCTTCACGGCCAGTAAGGGATTTTATTTTTTCTTCTGGCTCTTTAGATAAAATCTCTACTAGGGCATCACGAAGTAATGGAGTGTGATGTTCAACGACTGCAATATCAGAAGTATCAGTAAGCATTAAATCAATAGTTACACGCACATAGCCCATTTTTTTACTTGATGCGCCAATGTAGTTGGTGATTATATCTGGCTCAAAACCAAAATAACCAACTGTAGATTCAGCACGGGCTGTAAAGCTTATGACGCTTACAAAGAACGTAAAAAGACCTGCGTATACTATTTTTTTCATATTTAAAGCGTTTCTTAAAACTTGTTACAAATAGTTTATACTTAATAGTGGGTAATAAACAGCGCCAAACAATTATTTATGGTTATAAAACATCACTTTTTCAAAAGCTTTGGCAATGGTATCATCTCGTTGTTTTTTATTTTGTTGAGCTATTGTGATTACTGATCCTCTGTCTATATCTGCTAATTGGCAGTCCACTTCATATGTAAGTGATTTATCTCCTCTAGAGCAAGAATGGCTTTTTGAACCTAATTCTTTAACTGCTAAATTAAAAAGTAAATCACAAATTTTTAGTGTAAGAGTATTAAGCGAGCAGTTATTTACTTTAAGTCTAGAGCAAAAGTTACTACTAAACAGCGCAGCTAAAACAGCGATTAATCGAGAAGTACTCTTATTGTGCGATAATAAACCTATGGTGTACGCACAAAGCTGGCTTCCTAAAAATGATTCGAGCAATCCTTTGCACAATATGGGTGAACGACCTCTTGGTGATGTGATTTTTCAAGACCCAGCACTAAAACGCACGGATATAGAAATTGCTTATTTTGATGCCAAGCACCCCGTTCAGCAATTAGTTGCAAAATTAAACCTACCCGAGAAAAACTTACTAGGGCGTCGAAGTGTATTTTCCCTCAAAGAATATAAATTTTTAGTATGTGAAGTGTTTTTACCAGGAGCATATTTATACTCATGAAATTAGCCGCTTTAAAGCCAAAACATATTTCTTACTATATACAGCTAATGCGTATAGATAAGCCCATTGGTACCTTGTTATTACTTTGGCCAACATACTGGGCTTTATGGCTTGCTAATAGTGGGATGCCGAGCTTGCTCAACTTTATTGTATTTACACTGGGCGTTGTTGTTATGCGAAGCGCAGGGTGTGTAATTAATGATTTTGCAGATAGAAAAATAGACGGCTCGGTAAAACGCACAGCTCAACGGCCGCTAGCTTCAGGGCTGGTTAGTAGTGGTGAAGCTCTTAGTCTATTTTTATTGCTCATAGTTATTGCGTTCATTTTAGTATTAATGCTTAGCTTTAATACTATTTTACTTTCTTTTGGGGCGTTGGCTTTAGCCTTTTGCTACCCTTTTATGAAACGCTATACACAATTACCACAAGTTGTTTTAGGGGCTGCATTTGGTTGGGCTATTCCAATGGCCTATATGGCTTCAATAAATGCATTACCGCAGCAGGCATGGTTATTATTTATAGCCAATATTTGTTGGACAGTTGCTTACGACACTATGTATGCGATGGTTGATAGAGATGACGATTTAAAAATAGGGGTAAAATCAACCGCTATTTTATTTGGTAAATACGATCGCCATATTATCTTTTTACTTAATGCTGTATTTATAGCGCTGGTTGCGTTTATTGGTATAAGCGATCATTTAAGTGTCGCGTTTGGCATTGGTTTGAGTGTAGCAGCTGGTTTATTGGCATATCAACAAACGCTTATTCATAAACGTGAAAGAGAAGCCTGCTTTAAAGCGTTTTTAAATAACCATTATGTGGGTTTGGCTATCTTTATAGGGTTATTACTTTCATACCCAATAGCATTTTAAAGCCTTAATAAAGGCTGTTAAAATTCGCTATTTAGAGCTACCTGGGCGGATCAATAATGCCGCTAATAGAGGCGTTTTTTCTAAACCACCCTGCAATAGAGTAGCGTTCGTCAACTGCGGGAAGTACTTCGTGAGCAAAACGTTCGCTTTCAAACATAACCAATGTGCCAGCAGTTGGTTTAATCGTTATTTCTACTTCTTTACTTTTAGGTTTATAAATAACAAGTTCGCCACCTTGCTCTGGCGTATTTAAATAAAGCACCGTTGTAAATACACGATTAGATCGACCTTTGAATGCATCTAAGTGTTTTTTGTAAAAATCACCCTGTGTATATTTTGCATAATGGCATTCGTAATCAAATAGCCCCATAAAAAAGCTACGATTTAACGTGGTTTTTATACTTTGCATTATTGCTTGATACGTAAGCTGTGCTTGAGAGCTGCCGTCAAACCAATAAGTTTTGTCAGTACGAATAGTTTTATCTATTTGTAAGCTATTTAGTCGACCAATACCAGCAAGGCTAAAGTGGGGGTTTATACGGTGACAATCTGCAACTAAATCTGCAACTAAATCGGCAATAAGCGCGTTATGAATTACGGTGTATCCTTGGCGTTCTATATCATCTAAATAGACATCAGGACCAAAAAGTGTGTTCATTCACATCAGCTGTTTAAAAAAGGTGCGACAGTGTAGCCGAAAAGCGATTTAAAGCTACTGTTTATTGCGTCGCACTTTTTCAAATATTGGATTAGCTAAATGTAGCTCCCGCTTTCTTTATAAGCGATAGTAAATGCTCTACATGTTCAGTAATAGAGGTTTGCTGGCTTGTTTGTACAACGAGTTGTTCGTGATTTAAATCTTTATTTGTTTTTAGTTGCACGAGTTCAGAGTTCTCTGCGATTGTGTTTGCATGCTCAATGCTCGCAATAGCAAAGTGATCTGATTTAACTACACCGGCCATTACTTGCTCAATACTGCCCACTTTAATACTTGATGATTTATTTAAAGAATCGATTGCTTCATTAAGCATAGTTTGCACTTGTTTAGATTGAGAAAAACAGCCAAACATAGGGTAGCTATCAAGGTTTTGCTTACTTATATCGTTTTTATGTGCAAGAGGGTGGTTTTTTGAAACAAATAATACAAGCTGATCAGGTAAGTGAATGTCACTGCCAATACTATTAATAGCTTGAGAGTATACACTTATGTCTATTTCACCTTGTTGAAGTCTGCGTGTTAGCTCTTGCTGATCTTGTAACTGCATTTCAATTTTTATATGAGGATATTGAGCTAAAAACTGCCCACAAGAAATAGGAACTATGCCACTTGCCTTGTTGGTATAACCAATAACCAGTTTCTCATTAGCATTACCGTTTACTGATTGAAAAATCCGTTTTTTCGTTAGCTCAAGTTCCGATAAAGTCGTTTTAGCATATTCAAGAAAAAGTTCGCCTTCTGGCGTTAATTTAACTGAACGTGTTGAGCGTTTTACTAACTCATATCCCATTTCATTTTCAAGTGTTTGAATGCTGCGCGTCAGCGCTGAAGTACTAATCTGGGTTTGTTCAGCTGCTTGTCTAAAATGACGTAATACACCAAGTGCTACAAATTGCTCTAATTGTTCAAATCTCACTTTATAGTCCCTTTTTATAAGTAAGTCGCAGATACCACGGACATCAAATATATTAATTTTTATTCTAAAGTTTAGTAAAATTCTATATTGAAATACGGTTGCAAGTTCATACGTGTTTCCAGCAGGATACCCCCCTTTTAGTATTAATTAAAGAGGAAAGCGACCAAATAGTATTACTTTTTTAATTGATAATTAGTTGTTTATTGTGTTTTGTCTGTATTTTTGCAATTAACTATCTAGGCAAAGTTATTTTAACTCAGTGGGTTAGATCGCCGGTTGGGATTCAATTGTTCTAATTAATAAAAAAGTACGCCCCAAAATGGGGCGTACTTACAACATGATTGTGACAAATAATAGGGTGTTTTATCTATAGGAGTTTATTTTACAAAATTTCTATTTATTCGGTTGCTTAATGGTTTGTTTTCAATGCTTTGCAGTTCTATTTCAATTGCATCACAGGAGATATGTATTTCAAATAAAGACGTTAACAACGATAAACTTAAGCAGGCTAAGCTAATGCCGAATAAAATAATCCCCGTGGTATTAAATTCAATAAATAAAGCAAACATCGAAAATGTACACAGTAAAAAAGAGGCTACCCCATAAACTTGCATTGTTCTGATTAAGTTTATTCGTTTACGTAAGTTGGTGATTTGAGCCACTACAACGGGGCGTATAGATTCACCCTCGCGTGCATTTAACTCCCTAATTAATTGCGCTAAAACTAAAAATCGGTTTGTATAGGCTAATAATAGCAGCGATATAGCCGGAAAAAGTAAGCCCGGGGTTGTAAGTGTCATGTTTATTCCTCGTGAAATATGGCTAACTATTAAAGCTGTCATGTATTGTTTAGTTTAGTCGACTAATACTCGACATTGTACACACAAAATAAATGAGGTGAATATTGCAAAATATTAATAATAAAAATTCAACTGATAGCTCTTTTCAATGGGTTACAATTTATAAAGCCGAAAATACCCTTGAAGCTAATATTATTAAAGGTTTAATACAAACCAGTGGTATTGAATGCAAAATAAAAGGTGAGATGCTCCAAGGCGCAATGGGAGAAATTCCATTTGATCAAGCACAAGTTAGTGTGCAGGTTTATGCGATAAAAGAGCGCCATGCGCGCCAAATATTGGTAAACTATCAACAAGTAAAACAATCCGCTCCAGATTGGGTATGCCCTAACTGTAATGAGCATAATGGATCAACATTTGATTTTTGTTGGTCGTGTGAGACGTTAAAGAATGACTAAAGCAAATAATTTTCAGCGTATTAGAGAGCTTAACTATTTACAAAAAGCCGTTTTAGCGAGTGCTCTAATAGAGCGAATGCTGCCAAATTACGGTTTATTTAGTGAAGCAACGGGGTTTGGTGATGAAACCTTATTACGCAATTCGCTTAATGTTTGTTGGGAAAAAATATTACTGCCTAAAAGTAAAATAGATCTCGAAAAACAAGTTGAAAAAATAGAACCGAATGTTCCTGAACTTGCTGATTTTGATATGTTTGGTACTTACCCTGCTATTGATGCCGCAACCTCTTTACTTAGCTTAATGCACGGTCTAATGGCGCAAGATGAACAAGAGTTCATTAGTGTCAGTAAAATATCTCAAGCAACAGTGGCACGCTTTATTGAATATCAAATGACGGTTGAAGGTGAGGTTGCAGATAACACAGCTGTAAGAGAACACCCATTAATGCAATACGAAATTGAAGTATTAGGTGAGCTAATTGATTTTGTAGAAAATATGGGGCGTATCACCTCTGATAGCGTAAAAGCACTTAAAAAGTTTGCCCTAGAAGATGGTCAAACAAATATTGGTATTACGTTATAAAAACAGCGAAGTAAAAACTTTAAAGGCAGGAGAAGTACAGTGCGAATTTTAGGCATTGAATCGTCATGTGATGAAACAGGTATTGCAATATACGATGACGAAAAAGGCTTGTTAGCTCATCAATTATACAGCCAGGTAAAAGTACACGCTGATTATGGCGGCGTTGTACCGGAACTTGCATCGCGCGATCATGTTCGTAAAACGCTACCACTTATAGACGCAGCATTTGAGCAAGCGGGTTGTGGCCCAGAAGACTTAGATGGTATTGCTTATACTGCAGGCCCAGGTTTAGTTGGTGCATTATTGGTAGGTACTTCTATTGGTCGTTCATTAGCATACGGTTGGGATATTCCAGCTGTTGCTGTTCATCATATGGAAGGGCATTTACTTGCTCCGATGCTTGAAGACAATACTCCTGAGTTTCCGTTTATTGCATTGCTTGTATCGGGCGGTCATACCATGATGGTTAAAGTAGCGGGTATTGGACAATACGAAGTACTAGGTGAGTCAGTCGATGATGC
>NZ_AUTN01000084.1:0-11369 GCF_000497955.1 Pseudoalteromonas sp. TAE56 | reverse complement strand
GATATGTAATACAAAGCTACCAAAGTGTAGCAAACAGAATCTTTATATTGTGTGTGAAGATGTTGTCAGTGTGAAAAATGGTTCAAGTTAGGTGGTGACTTAGCTTGAACTGTTTTTATTCTTGGCTCAAACCACACGATATGTAATACAAAGCTACCAAAGTGTAGCAAACAGAATCTTTATATTGTGTGTGAAGATGTTGTCAGTGTGAAAAATGGTTCAAGTTAGGTGGTGACTTAGCTTGAACTGTTTTTATTATTAAGCACATACATAATATAGTTATATACAGGTTAATACCTTTTAAAAAGCCCCGTAAGTTATAACTTACGGGGCTTTTTTAGTTAATTTTTTATTTGATATTCTTTTTTCAGTTCCTGTATTTGCACTTTATGTGAAAGCAAGAATGTATCAAATTTCTTAATCACGTCAGGGTAGTCAATCGACGATAATAAAAAGGCTTGTAAATCTACCGGTAGTTCGTTTTGAAAATAAACGGGTCGGGTTAATTTAAAGTATTTAACGATATTATAATTTAATACATCGTTAGATATGTAAACGCACTCTACTCGCTCTTTTAAAAGCAACTCTATCAATTCCCTTACATTAGCGGTTTCAATTAACTCAACGTTTTCGTTGTTCATTAATGGTTTAAAGCTTTGAGGCGTAAACCCTCTCACCGTTGCAAAACTAACGCATTCATCAATAGTGATATTTTTATTTAAACTCGCAATACCCGTTTTAGTCACAACGGTTGGCTGCGAATAAATAATTTCATTTAAATCACCAAAGGAAGCTTTATAACTTGGTTTCCATTGAGGATTATCTGGGTATTTAAAATCAACATGATGGTGGTCAATAAATTCTTTATAGAGGCGATTAATTGGTAATGTGTAGAACTCAAATTTGAAATCGTGCTGTTGAGCAAACAAGGTAAGTAATTTTTGACTAAAGCCATAATAGTCACTGTTATCAGCCCCACTACCGTCAAAGTACGGAAGGTATTCTATATTTTCAACACCCACTACATAATGAGTGGCTGATTTAGCGTTGGTCATTAAGAACAGAAAAATAAAAGGTAGATAAATTGACTGCTTAGCTATTTTTGATAATAGATTCATTAATAACCTAAAGAATATATTGCTGCCGGATTTAAGCCAATCAAACTTTAACAAATTTACGGGGATTATGATAAAACTATTTTGTTTTATGCAAAAAGCCTGGCTTTAAACCAGGCTTTTTATTTAGCTATTTAGCTTTTATCTCTTGGTACAAAATCAAGAACGGTTGCATTAATACAGTAGCGATCACGCCCTCTTGGGCCTTCACCTGGAAATAAATGCCCTAAGTGTATACCTGTACTTTTAGAGCGAAGCTCAATACGTGTCATGCCCCAGCTGCTATCGTCATGCTGTGTTACGTTGTTTTTTACTGGATGAGTAAATGACAACCAACCAGTACCTGAGTTAAACCTATCGCTTGTATCAAATAGAGGCTCTCCACTTAATTTATCAACAAATGTGCCATCGGGTGTATTTTTAAACTCTTTGTATTCTTTGCAATAGGGCCTATCTGTTCGTGCATCGAACGCAACTTTATAAGCATCACTGTTACCTAATTTGAATGCACCTAATGCTTTATAAAACTCTTCAGGCGTTGCGTACCCTTGACGGCCATATACCTCTACTCCGTTTTCTAAGAACAAAATAGTCGGCGTTGCCCATGTGGCTGACTTAATGGTTAAATCATCAAGTTGGTCAGCATGTCGAAATGTCATAGGTATGGTGCCTTTATAATCATTTGCGACTGCTTTTTTAAATTTTTCACAGTACGGGCAGTAATCACGAGAATCAAGTACCACTATTTGCTTACCTGCGAGTAGAGCACTGTTGTCTGCTTTTTCTACGGGTGTTTTATTAAAAACTACGCCTGTAGAATGATCGGGGCAATAGCCATTAGGGTTCTTTTCTAGATAATTTTGGTGATATTCTTCTGCCGATACAAAACCTGTAAGCGGTTTAATAACCGTTTCGATTTTGCCGTAGCTCGCATCAGTTAAAAGCTGCTGATATTGCGATTTAACTTGCTCAGCTACTTTAGCTTGTGCATCAGTAGTCGTTAATACAATTGAACGATATTGCGTACCGATGTCGTTACCTTGGCGATTTTTTTGCGTAGGATCGTGACTTTCAAAATAGTTTTTTAAGAGTTCTTCTGCTGAAATTATATTGCTGTTATACATAACTTGCACAACTTCAGCATAATTGTTCTCGTCAAAACGACGAGACTGATCAGTAATATTTCTGTACGTTGCTTTAAACCCATTACCGTCAGCATAACCCGACTCAGCATCAATAACGCCACTTAGCGCTTCGTAGCGTTTTTCGGCTCCCCAAAAACAACCAGAACCAAGTACGATGGTTTCTACATGCATGGTGGCTTCTACATTGCTATGTTCTACCTTTTCCATAGATAAAGCAAAGCTGCCTGCGCTAAATATAATAGCAGCGCCAGATAAATATAATAAATGCTGGTGTTTCATAAAGTACCTCTTAAACAAGTGCGTGCTAATTAAGACCTCCTTATCTTAATTTTCATTTCAACCTAATTACTTATTTAGTACGAAGTGTAATAAGTTTTGGTCCTCAATAAGTTAAATACAATTAATTGAATATAAAAATACTCTTAAAGTAAGCTGGGAAAATAAACACTAAACATAACTACTTAGTCGCAATGGTGTAAATAAATTAATAAAACTGTGTTACGTTTAAATTATGTTGTACAAATAGGTTTATTTAATGAAGCCAGCTCCCCATATTTATGCATTAACAAACAGTAGTTTACTGCTTGATGCATCGCATTTAGACGCTACAGATAGACTCTCTATTCAAAAGAAAATTTGGGCTTTAACCAGCCACTGTAAAAGCACTAATGAATTTACCGATTTGGTGCCGGCCATGAACTCGCTCACTCTTTATTTAAAATCAGATAAACACTTAAATAAATGGTTACAAGTACTACCTACACTTTGGAGTGATATTAAAAGTAGTACTTTTAAAGGGAAGCATCACTTAATAAAAACCACCTACAAGGGTGAGGATATTAATTACGTAGCCCACTATCATAATTTAAGCACTGATGAGGTTATTAATATTCATAGTAAAACCAAATACCACGTTTTATTTTTAGGCTTTCAGCCCGGTTTTGCTTACCTACACGGCTTAGATGGGCAATTACATACACCAAGGCGTGATGAACCACGTACTAGAGTCCCTAAAGGTTCTGTTGCGATAGGTGCTTCTCAAACCGGAATTTACCCCGCTGATACCCCAGGTGGTTGGCACATAATAGGCCATACAGATACAGCTTTGTTTGATTCGACCTCTGAACAACCTTGCTTAATTCAACCAGGTGATACGCTTGAATTTGTTCCACTAGTTAATAAAGAAGCAACTCATGATTAAAGTACTTAAAAGTGGTGTATTACTTACAATTCAAGATTTTGGCCGTGTAGGCTACCGCCATTTGGGTGTAAGCAAAGCGGGCAGCTTAGACCCGTATGCGCAAATAATTGCTAACAGATTACTTAACAATAACGACAATGATGCTGTTTTAGAAATAACCGTTGGTTTGTGCGAGCTGGAATTTAGCTGCGACACAGTAATTGCGCTTCATGGTGCCGATTTGCAAGCAACCCTTGACGGACAAGCAATTCACCCTGGTTGGACATACGAAGTAAAAAACAAACAAGTACTGAGCTTTGCTACTGGTAGAGCAGGGTTGAGAGCTTATTTGGCAGTGAAACACGGTATACGAAGTACTGAAATTATGGGCTCTAAATCTACAGATTTAAATGCGTGTTTTGGTGGTATTGAAGGTAGAACTCTCACCACTGGTGATGAAATACCTATTACTCCTTATTATGGAAAGTTTATAAAAGTAGGTGCAATTGCACCTCCTAAGCGTAAACTTATACGATTACACCCAAGCCCCCATGCGAACTTGTTAGGCGAACCTTTACTAAGCAACTTTGTATCTACCGCATTTAAAATTAGTAGTAACAGCAACCGAATGGGCGTAAGGCTTGAGCATAGTAAGAATAGCTTGATGCATTCGCACTCTTTGCCATCACTAGGAGTGAGTCCTGGGAGTATTCAACTACCACCAAATGGTGAGCCAATTGTGCTACTTAATGATGGCCAAACCACAGGAGGCTATCCGCTTTTAGGGACTGTTATTGAAGCCGACTTACATCAATTTGCGCAATTTAGACCTTTAGATAATATTGAGTTTAAATATGTAACGTTTGAAGAAGCTGCAAAAGCGAAGCAGAAACTTGACGGGCATCTACATCAATTGAGCCTTGCACTTAAAAATAACCTATAAAAACATTCTAGAATCAACACGCCCTAGATTTAAAAAATAGGTAACATGTAATAAAGGTTCAAATTCCGACGGCAGCTAACTTACTCGCCGTTATTATTATTTTAATGTATAGCTTGGTGTTTAATGACTAAATCAACTTCTACTATGCCGTGTGTATTAATAACCGGTTTTGCTCCTTTTGGTGGTGAAGCTATAAATCCTTCTTGGCAAGCAGTGCAAAAACTTGATGAAACTATCATCATGAAACACAAAATATGCACACTAGAACTTGCCTGTGAATTTAATACGTCTATCAGTCAGCTTATAAACGCCATTGAGTCGCACAATCCAGCGGTTGTTTTGTGTATAGGTCAAGCCGGTGGACGCAGTGAAATTTCAATTGAGCGTATTGCAATAAACGTTGACGATGCACGCATTAAAGACAATGCAGGCAAGCAGCCTATCGATACACCAATAGAAAAAAATGGCCCTGATGCCTATTTCACAAACTTACCAATAAAGCGCATGTTACAAGCATTGCACAACAGCAATATACCTGCTGCCATTTCGAATACGGCAGGTACGTATGTGTGTAATCACGTTATGTATGGCCTTATGCATTACATAAATGATCACTGCGCTGTAATGAAAGGTGGCTTTGTGCATATTCCTTATTTACCAAGCCAAGCTGTGCACCACAATGGCGCACCAAGCATGAGTGAAAACACTGTTATTAACGCGCTAAAAGTTATGGTTGCGCAAGCTTTGAACAATAATAGCGACGTAAAAATGGCAGCAGGTACCACTCATTAACCAATTTGGTGCGGTTACATATAACTTGGTGCATAAATTATTCTTAATTAATTGTAAAAGCTATGTGACTTGAGTAATTTTTTCTGATAAAACAAGGTTTCGCAGCACAGCAAATTGGCTTTGCTGCACACATAATAGGAATGAGGAGTTACTATGTGTTCAATTTTTGGGGTATTAGATATTAAATCTGATCCCACTCAATTGCGTACCCAAGCAATTGAAATGTCAAAGCTGCTTAGACACCGTGGCCCAGATTGGTCTGGTGTATACGCATCTGAGAAAGCTATTTTAGTGCATGAGCGTTTAGCTATTGTTGGTGTATCAAGCGGTGCACAGCCTTTATACAATCCTGAAAAAACAAATATTTTAGCGGTTAATGGCGAGATTTATAATCATAAAGAACTTGCAGCAGAGCTAGACGTTGATTTTACTTTTCAAACTCAATCAGACTGTGAAGTTATTTTAGCGCTTTATAAACAAAAAGGGCCTGACTTTTTAGATGACCTAAATGGCATTTTTGCATTTTGTTTATACGACGAAGAAAATGACGCTTACTTAATTGGCCGTGATCATATTGGTATTATCCCGCTTTACACTGGTCACGACGAGCACGGTAACTTTTACGTTGCTTCTGAGCTAAAAGCACTTTCTCCAATTTGTAAGCACATTGAAGAATTTCCTCCAGGGCATTACCTGTACAGCAAAGATGGCAAAATGACGCCTTATTACAAACGTGATTGGGAAACATTTGATGCAGTTAAAGATAATAGTGCAGAAGCCCAAGACGTTAAAGATGCATTAGAAGCGGCCGTTAAACGCCAGCTAATGTGTGACGTGCCTTACGGCGTATTACTTTCTGGTGGTTTAGACTCATCAGTTATCTCTGCTATTACTCAGCGTTTTGCTGCCAAACGTATTGAAGATAACGACGAAAGCGATGCATGGTGGCCTAAACTTCATTCTTTTTCAGTTGGCCTTGAAGGCTCACCTGATTTAGCGGCTGCACAAAAAGTAGCTGACATGATTGGGACTATTCACCACCCTATTATTTTTACGATTCAAGAAGGTATTGATGCACTGCGTGAAGTGATTTACCACATTGAAACGTACGATGTAACAACGATTCGTGCCTCTACACCTATGTACTTAATGGCTCGCCAAATTAAAGCGATGGGCATTAAAATGGTGTTATCTGGCGAAGGTGCTGATGAGCTATTTGGTGGCTACTTATACTTCCATAAAGCCCCTAACGCACAAGAGTTTCATGAAGAGCTAAACCGTAAAGTATCAAAACTGCATATGTTTGACTGCTTACGTGCTAATAAATCAATGGCGGCATGGGGCGTAGAAGCACGTGTACCGTTCCTTGATAAAGAATTTGTTGATGTAGCTATGCGTATCAACCCTGAAGCTAAAATGTGTAAAGATGGCAAAATTGAAAAACATATTTTACGTGAAGGCTTTGAAGGTTACTTACCTGATGAAGTTTTATGGCGTCAAAAAGAGCAGTTTTCAGACGGTGTAGGCTACAGCTGGATTGATACGTTAAAAGAGTTTGTAAATGAGCAAGTAAGCGATCAAGAGCTTGCAAATGCGAAATTTAAATACCCTATTAATACACCAGACTCAAAAGAAGCATATTACTATCGTGCAATTTTTGAAGAACATTTCCCTGGTGATGCATCCGCTAAATGTGTACCACATGGTAAGTCGGTAGCGTGTTCGACTCCTGAAGCACTGGCATGGGACGCATCGTTTCAAAACAATGCCGATCCATCAGGTCGTGCTGCGGGCGTTCATAACGACGCATATGCAAGCAAAGGTTAATACTCTTTGTTTGGCGAAGCGTAAGCCTAAATGGCTTGCGCTTCGCTTTATAGAATTCACTTCCACCGAATCTGTTTTTTATAGCCCTGCAAATAACTTAAAAGGCTCAAGCGCTTTAATTGTTATTTATAAAAATGGGTTAACATCAAAAACAATGCAATATATTGCATCACAATCAATTCACCCTGCTACCGTATTTTTAAATCAAAATGAGATAACTAAACGCCATTGCAATATTCGCTGGTTTAACCAAATAAGTGAAATTAAACGCTGCGGACATGGCACTTTAGCGGCCGCTAATTTTTTAATAGGTTATTTAGGTTATTGCCCTAAAGTATTTACTTCAATGAGTAATGAGCGTTTTGCTATAAGAGTAAAAAAACAACGCGCCCAGTTGTTACTAAAAAGTATAGAGCCTAAAAAAAGCGAATTAGCTGCGGGTGAGTTAAAAAGTGTATTTTCCTCAGCAATAAAAACAGCCTACAGTACCGGTGATAAAAACGGTTATACCGTCGTGCTATTTAATGAAGAATTTAATAAAGAAGTTGAAATAGACGATTTAAAAAGCTTACATGTTGATTTTAAAGCTTTGAGTAAACTCCACAAAAATGCAGTAATTACCCTTAGTATAAAAAATAAAGACAAGAAAAATGCCATAGCGCGTTTTAGATATTTTGCCCCCCAGTTTGGCGTAAATGAGGACAGTGCAACGGGCTCTGCGGTATCTGTTATTGCCCCACTTCTATTTAGACTGCATGGTTTAAATAAAGCTAAGCTTATACAGCAATCAAATAATGGCGCATTGCTAAACTATGAGTTTAACAATGCCCAAGTTGTCATTTACTAGGGCGTGTTGATCTTTGCGAATTGAAATTTGTTCAATCTAGGGGCGATTAAATCGCGGCGCGAGGTTTGTAACCTAGTGGGCTAAGTAAAAATCGAGCAACAAAGAGTTTATCGCCCCTAGGCAGAACCCGAAGGGCAGCACATGTTTGGCATTTATGCTGCGTTATCGCCTATCAAAGATCAACACGCCCTAAACTTAAGTAACGTTTAAAGCGGTCTTAATAAACATAAGGCAAAATAGTTACTATCGTCTTGCCATGTTTGCTCTAACTTTAAATTAGCTTGCGCTGCAAGCTGCTTAAACGACTCAAGCGTGTACTTGTGAGAGTTTTCCGTATGAATGCTTTGACCTTCTATAAAGTCTATTTGCTGATCATTTATAATCACGCTTTGAGTACAATTACTTACTAAATGCATTTCGATACGGCTATGTTGCTCGTTAAAGCGTGACTCGTGGCTAAAATTGTCTAAGTTAAATGTGCCATTTAACTCGTTATTAATACGTTGTAGTAAGTTTTTATTAAACGCGGCGGTTATACCTAATTTATCGTTATATGCATCAAGTAACACTTGGCGCTCTTTTACTAAATCAATGCCAATTAGCACATAGCCATTTACACCACATAAGCGATGGAAATTATTCATAATTTCAATTGCTTTTACAGGTGCAAAATTACCAAGAGTAGACCCCGGAAAGTACACCAGATTTGTTTGACTATCTAAAGCTGTATCTTTGGTTAGCTGTTTAACCATTTGACTATGTGTAAAGTCTCCTAATAATGGCGAAATTGCCAAATCTGGAAATAACGGTGACAAATGAGCAAGTGAATAACTGAGCATCTCTTCAGAGATTTCAAACGGTACAAAGGTTTTTACGTTTGCCATATGCGCTAATAAATAGGCAACCTTTTTACCCGAGCCACAGCCAGGCTCTATAATAGAGAGGTTTTCAGGTAGCATTTGAGCAATCGACTGCGAATGTTGCTCTAATATAGAAAGCTCAGTTCGTGTTACGTAATACTCTTGTAATGTTGTTATTTGCTCAAATAATGCAGCACCTTTATCATCATAAAAATATTTACACGGAAGCGTTTTTTGTTGTTGAGTTAATCCGCTTATCACGTCGTTTAGAAATTCAGTGTCGGTTATGTTACTTTGCTTAATCGCTGTTACTTGGCTCATACTATATCCTTAGCTAGTCTTATCCCGCTGCACATCCACGCTTGATGCGGGTAATAAAAATTACGATATGTTTGTCGTAAATGGTTTTGAGGGGTAAACACACACCCGCCACGTAGCACCATTTGGTTATTCATAAACTTACCATTGTACTCCCCTGCTACTCCTTCAATAGGCTTAAAACCAGGGTATGGTAAATATGCACTGTTCGTCCATTGCCAACACGCATCAGTTAACTGGTTTATTTCAGTATCAGTCTTTGCTTGCTGAGGTGTTAGGTCGTTATTATTAATCTCTGTTGAAGCTGTATTTTTAGCTGCATATTCCCACTCAAACTCTGTAGGCAAGCGAGCCTTTACAAAATTAGCATAGGCGCTGGCCTCAAAATAACTAACATGGCAGATTGGTGCACTTAAATTAAGAGGCTGCAATCCATAGTGTGTAAACTCAAACCACTCGTTATTTATGCAATGCCAATACAAAGGTTGCGTTAAACTATTATTTTGTATATTTGCCCAGCCGTCGCTTAACCAGTACTGTGGATTGCTATACCCACCGGCATTTATAAAGTCTAAATATTCACCATTAGTGACCAACCTGCTAGCAAAGCTGAATGGATGAATTAATACTTGGTGTTTGGGACACTCGTTATCATATGCAAATTCATCGTCGGCATTTGTGCCAATATTAATAATGGCTTGTTCAAAATTGATAAAGTTAAGGGGCTTAATATCTGCTGATTTGTTTTGGCTATTTAAAAATGATGTTTGATATTGTGGAAATAATGGGTTTACTGAAAAGTTATATTTGATGTCCATAAGCATTAGCTCTTGGTGCTGTTGCTCGTGATTTAAACCAAGATCAATAATATCTTTAATTTGTGGGTTAACTTCAGTATTAAGCAATTCAATTACACAGCTATCTACATGTTCTCTGTAAGCTAGAACTTCATCTAAACTAGGCCTAGATAAACTACCTCGGTTGGCTCGTTTAAATTGCTCTCCAATCCCATTGTAGTAGGAATTAAAAAGCATTCTATAGTGAGAGTTAAACACAATGTACTGCTTACAATAAACACTAAGTAAAAACGTTTCAAAAAACCATGTTGTGTGTGCTAAATGCCATTTGCTTGGACTGGCATCTGCCATAGCTTGTAATTGGCAATCCTCTACAGTGAGAGGTTCTATAATCGCTAGGCTTTCGCCTCTAACGCTGCAAAAGCGTTTAACAAGTTCGTTTTGATTGGTATTGTTTGTAACGCATTCACGCATAATAGTATTAATCCTTTGCCTATCTATTTATAAAATATAGCTTAGTGTTGTGTTAAATCATATTCATATTACAACTTGATTAAAGATGCTTATCGGCTTATAAATTTATAATAACCCTAAAGGGGAATTTGCGCTTTGCTGCTTGTTTTTTAATTTTTCTTAGGTGCATCTAAGCATGCACAATAACGCAGAAGCAGTTACCGAACCCACTAGGTTAGAAACCTAAAAGCGATTAAATCGTTCCCAAATTGAACGAATTTCAATCCTAAAAGGTCAATAATCCCTAGTATTTAAGCATTAAATAAGTTACTTAAAAGTGATCTTTTTTTACTTAACTAAGTAAATTAATACTTTTAATAGCAAACTAATTTTTAACGTTCACTGAATTTAGAATTTTTTAGCTTTTAAATAGAAGAATCATTAATTTGGCTATATAAACAGCGTTTTAAATACAAATTCATTTACATTTAATATTTAACTCATACACTACTAGCTGTATGATCACTCTTCAAATTAGTTAGTCTTCAAATAATTACGGTATTACTTTTTACTTAATATTTAAAGGCTAATGTAATTCGATATGACGCCGAATTTATTTTGGCTTGTTAGGACAACTAAAGAGGTATTGCATGAAGGAAAATCATGACAAATATAGTATTGACAATACGGACTACACCGTAGGTCAGGACAACGTACAAAAGTGGGGGTTTGATATACACAACCCTGTTTTTGGAACTAGTGCGGGCCTGATTGTCATCTTTTTAATCGCCATACTTGTTACCGACCCACAAACTGCAAAAACAGCGCTTGATAGTATCAAGACCGATATTATTAATAATTTTGATGCCCTATTTATGTGGGCTGCCAACTTCTTTGTACTATTTTGTTTAGCACTTATTGTTTCTCCTTACGGGAATATTCGCCTTGGTGGTGATGATGCTAAACCTTCTCACTCTCGAATTTCATGGCTTGCTATGTTATTTGCTGCAGGTATGGGTATCGGTCTTATGTTTTGGGGCGTTGCTGAACCGGTTGCTTACTTTACTGGTTGGTACGAAACACCACTTAACG
>NZ_AUTN01000083.1:0-5034 GCF_000497955.1 Pseudoalteromonas sp. TAE56 | reverse complement strand
GTAGCCACAAAATCCGTTTACGGTAATGTCGGCACCTTCTATTAAACCATTTTCGTCAAAACCGACATGATAGTGGTTATAAAAAGGGTGACGCTTACCGGTTAATTTAAAGTCGTCGCTACGGGCTAGGCGCATTTTAACTGCGCAGCCAAGGTAGTAAACCGCAAGGGCTGCAAGACAGGCCCAAGGTGCGCCTTGAGTTTCTTTACCGCCAAAAGCACCGCCCATACGGCGGGNGGGTTTCTACGTTTACAAAGCTAAATGGCTTTTTTAAAATTTTAGCAACTAAGTGCTGAACCTCAGTAGGGTGCTGAGTTGAGCATTGAACATGAATCCCGCCGTCGTTATCGGGCTGAGCGAGTGCTATTTGCCCCTCAAGGTAAAAATGTTCTTGCCCGCCTATGTGTATTTCGCCTTTAAGCTGGTGGGCTGCGTTATTAATTGCGTGCTCGCTGTTACCACGGTTAAGTGAATGAGGCGGCCTTACCCAATGCTCTTTTTTTATCGCTTCTTTAATATCAAGTATTGGCGTAGTTTGCTCGCACTCAATAACCACTAAGCGGGCCGCGCGGCGCGCTATTTCGTAGCTGTCGGCAACGATTACTAATACAGGTTGTCCGTGGTATTGAATTTCATGCCTGGTGAGTAATACATCACCAGGAAATACCGGGCCAATATCTAATTTACCCGGTACATCTTCGGCCGATAAAATGCGTCTAACGCCTTCAACTGCCAGTGCGTGACTAGTATCTATTGATTTAATAAAGCCGCTTGTAACAGGCGCAAGTACAGGGTAGGCATGTAGGCAACCGTAAGGCTCAGGGTTATCGTCGGCAAAATTTGCACTGCCACAAACTTGTTTAATAGCGCTTTCGTGATATTTAGATTGTCCAACGCTACCACCTTGGGCTTTTAGTTTATCCATTTCAAAGTGACGCATGTGAGATCCTCGTAATGGCAATGTTGTTATTGTTTTTACTGCTACTTGGCTGTGCATCGCAAAACTCAATTCCAATACGCTGTAGCAAATTTTTGCTTACCGTACTGCGGTAATGTGCGCTGCTGCGTACATCGCTCATGGGTGCAAAGTCATCGTTTATAGCGGTAGCTGCATCTATAAAAGTGCTCACTTGTAATGATTGAGATATCAGCTTTTTCTCAATATGCTGCGCGCGTTTAGGAATCGCTGCCATCCCACCCATAGCGCAGCGAGCTTGAGTGATCATGTTTTGTGAATGCTCTATAGCAAGCACCAAGCAAACGGTAGATATATCGTCTTCAAATCTTTTTGATATTTTATGACATGCCAGTTTTAGTGACTCTGGGCGCGTTGGGATGGTGAACTTACTAATTACTTCATCGCTTTTAAGAACCGTTTTTTTGTAGTCAATAAAGTAGTCGGCAACTTTAATAGTGCGCGTGCCTGCGCTGCTTAATAAATCCATTGATGCATTAAGAGCGATTAAAAGGGGAGCTGGATCGCCAATTGGTGAGGCATTCCCTATGCTGCCACCGAGTGTGCCGCTGTTTCTTACTTGGCTTGATCCTAAGCGTTCAAATAGCTCTTTTGACTCAGGGTAATGGTTATAAAATGCCTCAACAAATTGGCTATAAGGTAGTGCTGCACCAATATGTAACTCACCGTTATTATCTGCCAAGGTACAAAGTTCCTTTACTTGGCTAAGGGAGATAATTACATCCGGTAAAAGCATGTTTTGGCTAAGCTCAATGGCAAAGTCGGTGCCACCAGCAACTAAATGTGCATAAGGATAAAGCGCTTTTAGCTCAACAAGTTGTTGGGCAGTTTGTGGTAAATAGAATTTGCGAGGGCCATTTTTTAAAAATGGAACATCGTAATCATATTGCGTATTAAGTGACGCTTTAAATTTTGCGGCCATTGTTGAGTACGGTTCAGCTTTACGCTCATAGCTATAGGCTTTTTCGGCTGCAAGTAATATTGGGCTATAGCCTGTACAACGGCATAAGTTACCGCCAAGTGCATGAATAACCGCTTTTTTACCGGGGTACGTAGGCTCATTAATATAAAGAGCTAACAAACTCATTATTATACCAGGCGTACAAAAACCACATTGCGAACCATGGCACTCTACCAGCGCGCGCTGCACAGGGTGTAAATCGGTTAAATTTGGGTATAAACCAGTAGTCACAGCTTCTACTGTTACTATATGTTTTGCATGCGCATTACCTAATAACAGTAAGCAACTGTTCATTGTTTTGTATTGCCAGCTAGCTTGCCCGTTTGCATTTATACGCTCTTCACCCACTAAAATAGTGCACGCGCCACAGTCGCCAGTTGCACAGCCTTCTTTGGTGCCCATTTTCCCTTTTTTGGTGCGAAGCCAGTCCAAAATGGTGAGACTTGGCGAACATTCTTGTATTTCAATTGGCGTGTTATTTAATAAAAATTGAATCACACAGACCCCCTTAATTTTTATAAAGCCCTGATACATAAAGGCTTGGCATATGTTTTTTCTTGTTGTTTGCGCACGGGTAAGAAAAATACTTTTTAATCTTGGTAAGTATATTGCAGTTACCATGCCATTGTTGACCGCTCGGTCAGCTGGTTGTTGTTAGTATGCTTATTAACTTAATAAGCACTGAAAAGGTGTTAATAATGAATAATAAATACCGCCTTACTATGCAGGGAATGACAAAGAAGTATCCCGGATGTATAGCCAATAACGGCGTAACCTTAAAAATTAAGCATGGGGAAGTGCATGCCTTATTAGGTGAAAACGGTGCCGGTAAAAGCACACTAATGAAAATGCTTTATGGTGTGGTTAAACCTGACCAAGGGGACATGTTTTTTAATGGCCGCATAATGAATATAAAAGAGCCTGCTGATGCGCGTGATTTAGGCATTGGAATGGTGTTTCAGCATTTTTCGTTATTTGAAACGCTTACGGTTGCCCAAAATATTGAACTAGCGTTAGGTGATTTAGCAGGGCATAGCAGCACGCTTGCGGGTCGAATTACAAAAACATCAACACGTTATGGTATGCCATTAGATCCACACAGATTGGTTTCAACACTTTCAACTGGCGAACGCCAACGAGTAGAAATCGTGCGGTGTTTGTTATTAGATATTCAACTACTTATTTTAGACGAACCCACCTCAGTACTTACCCCACAAGAAGTCGAAGCATTATTTAAAACTCTAAAATCACTTAAAAGAGAAGGCTGCTCCGTGCTGTTTATTAGCCACAAACTGCACGAAGTGATTGAGTTATGTGACAGTGCGACCATTTTGCGAGGCGGGAAAGTAAGCGGGCATTGTATTCCTAAAAACGAAACTAGTGAGTCAATTGCTAGGCTAATGGTAGGCGACAACACGCCAATTAGTAACCAAACCCGCAGAGCCTTGGGGACGGCTGACTTTTTAACCGTTAATAGTTTAACCACCGCGGCACAAGCGTTATTTGAAACACCCCTTAAAAACATTAACTTTGCAGTACAGCAAGGTGAAATAGTGGGCATTGCAGGTGTTGCTGGCAACGGGCAAGAAGAGTTATTAAAAGTGCTTTCGGGGGAGCAAATTCAAGCAAGTAGCCGTGCCATTAAATTTAAAAACACTGTTGTTGATGCATTGTCGCCCCTTAAAAGGCGCCGCCTTGGACTTGCATGTGTTCCAGAGGATAGGCTTGGGCGAGGAGCCGTGCCCACTATGGATTTAGCGCAAAATACACTGCTGACTAGTTTTGATAGTGGACTAGTTAAAAATGGCTTTTTAGTAAAACAAAAAATTACCGAGCTTGCTAATAAAATCATAACAAAATACAAGGTTAAAACGCCAAGTTTTCGCACTCATGCAGCTAGCCTTTCAGGTGGTAATTTACAAAAATTTATTATTGGTCGCGAGGTAGAGCAAAGCCCAAAACTACTCGTTATGTCGCATCCTACTTGGGGAGTAGATATAGGCGCACAAGTGGCGATACATGAAGCTATTTTAAAGCTTCGCGACGAAGGGTGTGCGGTACTCGTTATTTCAGAAGATTTAGATGAACTTTATAAAATTTGCGACCGCATTGGCGCAATTTGCGATGGAAAACTGTCTCCTATTTTAAACACCGATACCGTACCGCTTGTGCAGTTAGGACAGTGGATGGCTGGCGATTTTAGTGACGACCTTAATAATCTGCCTACATTACAAACATCAAAAGGGGCTCTAGCATGATTAAGTTAGAACCACGTGTTCAGCGCTCGCCGGCTTGGAGTTATTTCTCTCCTGTTTTAGCTATCTTACTCACATTAATAACCGGTTACGTGGTGTTTGCCTTATTAGGGCATGACCCGCTAAATGCCTTATATACATTGCTTATAGCACCTGTTGCCGATTGGTATGGTGTAACTGAGCTACTTGTAATGACCATTCCTATTTTGCTATGCGCCTATGGTTTAGCGCTTTGTTATAGAGCATCGGTTTGGAATATAGGCGCAGAAGGGCAACTGCTTATTGGTGGTGTATGTGCAAGTGCTGTAGCCGTTAACTTTGTTGACTCATCAAGTGCTTTTGCAATGCCACTAACATTACTTGCGGGTATTGCTGGTGGCATGTTGTGGGCGGGGCTTGCTGCTTTTATGAAGCTGCGTTTAAACACTAATGAAATTTTAGTCACCATAATGCTCAACTACATAGCAGTAAATGTATTGCTGTGGGCTGTTCATGGGCCACTCAAAGATCCTCACGGTTATAACTTTCCTGAAAGCGCATTGTTTGGCGATAGCACGTTATTGCCTGTTTTATTTGACGGTACTCGATTGCACTTAGGCCTAGCGTTTGCGTTATTAGCGCTATGCGCCACTTGGGTGTTTATTAGCAAAACCTTTATAGGCTTTCAAATACAAGTACTTGGGCTTGATGCATCCGCGGCCAAAATGGCGGGTTACAAGCGAGCATTATTAATTACGGGAGTGTTAGTTATTAGCGGTGGCTTAGCGGGGCTTGCTGGTGCGGGCGAAGTAGCAGGGCCTATTGGACAGCTGGTTCCACAAATATCACCTGGTTATGGCTAT
>NZ_AUTN01000082.1:0-86635 GCF_000497955.1 Pseudoalteromonas sp. TAE56 | reverse complement strand
TGCCGGCTGCCATTTTAGCAATAATATTACACGTTGCTGGGGCGACTAAAATTAAGTCAGCCCATTTTGCAAATTCAATATGCCCCATTGAAGCTTCAGCAGAAGGGTCAAGTAACGAGTCTGAGACAGTTTCGCCACTAACGGCTTGCATAGTTAAAGGGGTAATAAAGTGCTTAGCTGATTCAGTCATAACTACTTTTACTTCACAACCAGCGTCTTTTAATCGCCTAACGAGCTCTGCACATTTATAAGCTGCAATGCCGCCGGTAATACCTAGTACAATTTTTTTGTTTGTTAAGTTAGTCATGGTTGTTCATCAGTCTTATTAAATATTGCGCTTAAAATAACAAATCTTTACCCGTACAGCGAAGTTTTTTAATTCGAAATAACAGGCTAAATTTTAAATTTGCATTACATTTATAAGACACTTTCGCCTCTCAAGGATGAATAATGCAACTTACTTCACTACCAAACTCACTTCGACCTCGTGAAAAGCTTATCGCGAAAGGGGCTAAAGCGCTCAGTGACGCAGAGCTTCTTGCTATATTTTTGCGAACAGGGTTGCCAGGAATGAATGTAATTGAGTTGGCTCAGCATTTATTAAACGAGAATAAAACACTGCATAATTTGTTTAATGCCAGTATTGAGGAGTTTTGCTCTCAAAAGGGGTTAGGAACTGCTAAATATGTACAACTACAAGCTGTATTAGAGCTAAGCCAACGTTATATGCAGGAGCGTTGTCAACGAGATGCGGTGTTTAATTCGCCAAACTCAGTTTACGATTACCTGACCATTCAAATGCGAGGCTTGCAGCAAGAAGTATTTATGGTGTTATACCTAGATAGTCAAAATAGATTAGTAAAAGACGAAATACTTTTTTATGGCACAATTAATTCTGCCAGTGTTTATCCGCGTGAAGTGGTAAAGGCTGCCCTTAAAAATAATGCAGCAGCTGTTATTTTTGCGCATAATCACCCAAGTGGTATTGCAGAACCGAGCCAAGCAGACAAACTTATTACTAATAAATTGCAGCAAGCACTGCAATTGGTCGACATAAGTGTGCTCGATCACATCATTGTTGGTGGAGAAACGTGTGTTTCGTTTGCCGAGCGAGGCTTGATTTAGCTTTGTTAGATACAGAAGTGTGTTAAAAATGAGCTGTTTAAGGTGTTTTGGCAAATTAGTTTAATTTAAATGCAGTTTTTACTTTCCCTAAGGGCATTCGATCTTTATAATTAGCCGCTATCAAATTTACATATATGAGCTGATTGGATAGATCAGTGTTTGATCTTTGCCTGTAAAAGCTGTATAAAGAGCGCCCTTCGATTTATCTCTAGGGCGGAAATACACGGCCTTAGATTAAATTAAGCTCGAGCGAAGTTATTGGAGATATATAGACATGTCTAAAGTATGTCAAGTTACAGGTAAGCGTCCTGCGGTTGGTAATCACCGTTCACACGCGAGAAACGCGACTAGACGTCGTTTCCTACCTAACCTACAAACACACCGTTTTTGGGTTGAAAGTGAAAAACGTTTTGTAACATTACGCACTACTACTAAAGGTATGCGTATTATCGATAAAAAAGGCATCGACACGGTTCTTACAGAAATCCGTGCTCGCGGCGTTAAAGTTTAAGGATCTGAATCATGCGCGATAAAATCCGTTTAGTTTCAACTGCCGGTACTGGTTTTTTCTACACTACTGACAAAAACAAACGTAACATGCCTGAGAAGATGGAAATCAAAAAGTTTGATCCAAAGATTCGTAAACATGTTCTTTTTAAAGAAGCTAAAATTAAGTAATTTTAGTTCTTTTAGAATTTAAAAACCCAGCTTAGGCTGGGTTTTTTGTTTTTTAAAATATGATTAGTGAATTGATATAAAAAAACCTCGTTGGCATAACCAACAAGGCTTTTAAATCAAAAAACGTTATACCAATAGCATTAAATTAGTGATTTATTTAATGCGATAAAATAATCATGTTTTTAATAAAATTGGTATCATTAGATTTTTGTGAATGCATCTTGTAGTGGTGGTACTACTTGCTTTTTACGGCTCAGTACACCATCTAACCACACTTTATCATTCTCTGGTTTTACACCGTAAGCCTGCTCAACTAAGTTTGCATCGTCAGATACAATTAGCATTTCTGAGCCTTCTTTCATTATATCGGTAAGCAGTAAAAATACAGAGTGGCGATTACCCTCAACTTTTAGCTTAGCAATATCGGCTGCAAGGTCTGCTTTAATATCGTCAAAAACAGCAAGGTCGATTACTTCTAGTTGGCCAATGCCTACTAGGTTACCGTTCATGTTGAAATCTTTAAAGTCACGCATTACTAAATCACGTGCAGGTGTGTCTTCAACCGCAGATTTAACACGGAACATATCCATACCTAATTCTTTAAAGTCATCGATACCTGCAATTTCAGCTAGCGCTTCAACACATTTAATATCGGCAGTGGTACATGTTGGTGATTTAAATATGACTGTGTCGCTTAAAATTGCACACATCATAATACCCGCGATGTCTTTAGGGATTTCTACGCTGTAGAAGTCGTACATCATTTTAATAATGGTGTTTGAACAACCAACAGGACGAATCCAACATTCAAGCGGAGTAGATGATGTTAAGTCACCTAATTTATGGTGATCTACCACGCCAACAACGCGAGCTTGGTCGATATCATCAGGTGCTTGTGTTTTTTCTGTGTGATCTACAATATACACATCTTCACCCGCGTAGCTTAATTTAAGCTCTGGTGCTTCGAAGCCAAATTTATCAAGGATAAATTGAGTTTCAGGTGAAATTTCACCAAGACGAGTTGGAATTGCAGGCTCATCAATTTGGTTTTTTAAATAAGCCAGTGCAATTGCACCACAAATAGAATCTGAATCTGGGATTTTATGGCCCACTACATACATAGACATTGACGGAACTCCTTTAAATTTGTCGATATTCTAACAAAGTCTGCGGCCTTTAACATATAGACAGCGCAATTAAGTTTTAGTTACACTTTAAAATCTTGAATTTACTAGGTGTATTTATATGCGACTGGGCCGTAAAGGTTGGAACAACGTTATAATATTTTCGATGTTGATTATGATCTTCTTTTTGAATGGCTGGCATAAGCAATTTTTGGGAGGGGAGGATAAACCAACATTACAAGCCGTACTCCCCCAGCAAAGTTTTGTACTGACACTGCAATTTGTTGATCAAAAAATTGAGCGAATAGGAACAAGCTGGCGTACAACCCCACTACAAAAAGACATACCGCTTGTGTGGCAAGCATCTGAGCAGCAACTTAGTGATTTAATTAATCAGTGGCAAAGCGCACAGTTAATAGGTGTTAACGAATCTGTTGTTTTTAATCCTAATGCACCTTTATATGTTGCTACATTTGAGCTGGCTGGCGAGAGTTTACCTTGGGTTTATTTGCTTTATAAAGGCGATGGGCAATATTACTTACTCGAAAAGAGTAGCCAACGAATACTCGCACTCGATTTAAAAACTGCACAGCAGTTATTTCCTAGTTTTGATTTTTCACAAAGTGAGTCTAATTAATGCCTGAATTACCAGAGGTAGAAGTGAGCCGAATGGGCATCACTCCCCACGTACAAAACCAAGTTGTTACAAAGGTAAATATTTACAATGCCAGTATGCGCTGGCCAGTGCCAGATGACGTGTATCAACTTGAAGGGCTAATTGTTACTAGTATTGAACGACGAGCTAAATACTTACTTTTACACTGTGAGCTTGGGAGCACTATTTTACATTTGGGTATGTCAGGTAATTTACGTGTTGTAGATAAAAGTGAGCCGCTTAAAAAGCATGACCACGTAGAGTTTATTTTTGGCAACGGTAAAGCACTGCGCTTAAACGATCCTCGTCGCTTTGGTTGCTGCTTATGGCAAGAGCCAGGTGAAGTGCATAAGCTACTCTCTAAGCTTGGTCCTGAGCCGCTTACCGATGATTTTTTTGCTAAACGCGTGTACGAACAATCGCGCAATAAAAAAGTACCCGTAAAGCAATTTATTATGGATAACGCAGTGGTGGTTGGTGTTGGTAATATTTACGCGAATGAATCGTTATTTAAAGCGGGTATACATCCAAAGCGAGAAGCGGGAAAAGTATCGCTCAAACGTTATCAAGCACTTATCCCTATTATAAAAGACACGCTTGTGGCGGCTATTACACAAGGTGGTACAACGCTTAAAGACTTTGCACAAAGTGATGGTAAGCCAGGGTATTTTGCTCAAGAGTTATTAGTATATGGGCGCAAAGGCAAGCCATGTATGACGTGTGAAAACGAATTGGAAGAAATTAGATTGGGGCAGCGCAGTACTATTTTTTGCTCAAATTGCCAAAAGTAGTTATCTAGTTATTTGAGTATTCAGCTATTTGAATTTTATCGATTCTAAATTTAATGATATTTAAGGGCCAGCTTTAAAAGCAGGCCCTTTATTTTAAAGCTCAAACGGTGCTACACCGACCGCTTTCATTTTATATCCTACCTGCGCAATTTCGCCCGACCATGTTTCTGTACTTATTATTCCGGTTACAACGATTGCGTCGTATAAGCTATCTATAGGCACGCCACCTTTAATCGTTACATGGACTATTTGATTTGGCGGTGGTGGTGGTACGTGTATACAGGCGCCAAAGTAAGGCACGAGTAAAAACTCAGTAATGACTTCGCTATCGCCTTCTAATGGCACAACAAAACCTGGCAAACTCACCGATTGGCCATCAAGTGCCTTTACCACAGGAGCATCTAAATCGGGTTGCACCCAATTTTGATCGCTACCTTCGTGATTAGCTTGTGCTTGAGTGTCTATTTGCACGTGGTTTTTAGGGATTAAGTCTTCCCAAAAAATTTCTTTTGGTGGATTGGCATAGCTCGCTACGCTTATAAATAATAAGTTAATAGCAGCAATGTACTGAAAAGCTGTTTTAAAAAATGTCATAAAATACCTAAAAATTATGCTTTTATACTCATACCATCGCTGAGTGAATAAAAATAAGCGCGAGTAGCGGGTATTAAGCCAATAATAAAACCGGCTGCCATAATAACGCCGATTAAGCCCAGTTCATAGTAAGAGAGTATTGTGATATTTACGCTTATACCGGCATGGCTTTGTAAGTAACCGCCGGCTGAAAAAATAGCTAAATAGTAAAGCGCACTACCTAATAGGCAACCAAGTAAAGTGGTCAGTAGTGACTCAATACTTATAAGTGTAAATAAATGCCAAGGGCGAGCGCCTACCGAACGTAATATAGCAAGTTCGCGACGACGCTGACTCAGGTTTGCAAGCAATGTCGTTAACATACCAAGTAGGCTAATTAACACGACAACAGCTGAGAATAGCAAAAGTATTTTTTCTACTATAGCGAGCATTTCCCATAACTCTTTAAGTGTTACGGTTGGCATAATCCCAAGCAAGGCTTCTGGCTTATATTGATTTATATTGCGCCTAATTTGTAGTGTGTACAAAGGCGAATTAAATCCCATTAAAAATGCTGTAATTTGCTTTGGATGCCCAACTAGGTTGTCATGCTCATGCTCATGCTCATGCTCATGCTCATGCTCATGCTCATGCACAAGGCTAGCTTTACCGCCGTGAATTAAATCGATTGCAGCCAAAGGAATATGCAACGTTTTATCAACAGGCGTGCCTGTAGGGTTTAAAACACCGACGACTTTAAATGGGTTATCGTCATGATGATGAAAGCTGGTGTTCCCCATGCCGTGCGATATAACAATAGAGTCGTTAAGTTTATAACCTAATTTATTTGCGACTTCACTACCTAGCACCACTTCGTTAATTGCGGCAAAAGGACGGCCTTTGTTAAAGGTTAAATTTTGTTTTTTCGCAAAGCGATAATGGCTAAAGTAATCAAGTGTTGTGCCTAGTACCGCTTGGCCTTTATGGCTGTCGCCTAGGCTTATAGGTATACTCCATTTTACGCCTCGCTGACTTGTTATGTATTCGTAACTTTTCCAACTTACACCGTTATTAGTATGGCCAATTCTAAATACGGACGAAAGCAGCAACTGTATATCGCCGGTACGCGCACCGACGATTAAATCAGTGCCCGAAATAGTATTACTAAAACTACTTTTAGCATCAATTCGTACACGCTCAATACTTAAAAGTAGCATTACACTAATTGCGATAGTGAATAATGTAAGCAGTACACTTGCGCGGCGATTTAATAAGCTTTTGTAAGCAAGTTTAGCGATGATCATACCTGCTCCTGCAAATTTATAAGGTCAATGGAGCGGTTAAATAAAGGCTTTAGTGTTTCATCGTGGCTCACAAACACCAATGTACTATTAGATAACTTTGCTTGCTCAAACAGTAACTTTATAAAGCTCTCACGATTGTTAGTGTCCAGTGCAGATGTGGGTTCATCAGCAATTATTAATTCAGGGCTTCCTATGAATGCGCGAGCGGCAGCAACTCGCTGTTGTTGTCCAATACTAAGCTCTGCTACATTTTTATTGTGGTACTGCGCAGTAAGCCCTAAAGCATTTAATAACCGTATCGCTTCATTTTGTAAGGCAGCGCTTTTATTTGATGATTGCTTTAATATTTTTTGTTTTCGGATTTTTGAAAACTCACACCCAAGCGTTATATTTTCAATAGGTGATAAATAAGGGAGTAAGTTAAAGTTTTGAAAAATATAGCCAATGTGATCCGCTCTAAACGCATCACGGGTAGTATTACTTAGTGTACTGAGGTTTTTATTTAGAATTAACACTTCACCGCTAGTGACAGTGTTAATACCAGCAAAAATCGCTAATAGTGTCGATTTACCAGAGCCACTAGGACCATACAAAAAAATACGCTCGCCTTTTTCAATAACTAGCTCTTTTATGTTGAGCGTGGGAGAGCTATCGCTTTTATGCCACTTAAAAGTAACATTTTTTAGGTTTATCATTATTTGGTTACCAACCCCAATAGTTTAGATCTTTACGCATTTTTAGTTGTCTTATTATATTTAGTGGTTTGGATTTTAGTTTATCGCTACTTTGTAAAAATTCATTAGCTGCATTTAATACGCGCTGGCTAGATTGACCATCGGTATATGGATGAAGTTCCTGGCAATAGCTTTCAATACTTTGCATTAAATCACTAGGTTTAGTAAGCGCATGTTCAATAGCTGCTTCTACTTCATCAGCATCGGTAATATCAAGTAAATGAGGAAGTGGTTTTTGATTGCAAAATGTTACTACCGGTTTACGTAGTAGTAAAAACATTAAAAGAACTGACGAAGTATCGCACAGCATAACATCGGCAGCTTGCAGTAACGGCAAGACGTTATCGGTTTCAATAAATGTTAGGTTTTCGTTACTCAACGCTTTGTATTTATTAACCCATTCGGTAGGCATTTTAGGATGAAATTGCATCAAAATACGCCACTTACCTTGTTTACTAAAATGTTTTATTTGCTCATATAATTTAGGAGCAAGTGACAGCTTTCGTGAGAAAGTAGAGCATATAAGTAAAGTAGGGCGAGAGTCGTCACTTACATAAGGATTATTTGAAGTATTGCTAAAAAGTGGATCGAGCGTTGGCCAGCCAGTTTCAGCTACTTTAAAGAAACCATGCTGCTTAGCTAGCTCTTTAAATCGGGTTGTTGTATTTGGACCTTGCGTACAATATAAATCGTAACAACCACGAATAGTAAAATGCCCACGATTACCTTCAGAGCTGCGCTTTTCAGAGTTAAAACCATGAAATACAGCTACTTTTTTACCCGGAATAAAGCTCGGTACTATATTGCCCGGTATAAATGTAATGTTTGGAGACCAGCTTTTAACATCTTTTATGGTATGTAAACGCTGCTCGTTTGTGGTTAAAAAATCGGGGTTTACTTCGCTACCAGCTAAAAACCAGCGTACTTCACCACCATATGCCAATATTTGCGCCTGCAAAGGTCTCAAGATAGCGTATGAATAATTCTGAGAAATATACATCAAGTATTTTTTATTTTTAGTGGCAGTTAAGTAGTTCAAGCTATCTCCTCAGGCTGGTTAGCACATTAAGTTTACCCCATTGCGACTTGCTTATAAATATATGCCTTTATTTGTTTTAAGCATCCGATTGAGCTTTGAGGTTGGCTAGATTATTATACAGCCCATGTAACCCCATACCATACTTTGCTCAAAGAGCATCCCTAACCCCGGAGATAGCATGACTAGCTATAAAGTTTTAGACGTAAACGATGATTTACCCATTCGTACCAAAGGTGAAGTACACAGCGGTAAAGTTCGTTCAGTTTATTGGTTAACTGATGAAGACAGCGCACGATTAATTAAAGACAAAGGCTACCAAGTACCGACAGGTACTGAGCTTGCGATTATGGTTATTTCAGACCGAATTTCTGCATTTGATTGCATTTGGCAAGGCGAAAATGGTTTAAATGGCGTACCAGGTAAAGGTATAGCGTTAAACTCAGTGGCAGCCCATTGGTTTAAGTTATTTGATAAAACAGGCCTTGCGGGTAATCATATTGTTGATATTCCACATCCGTATGTGTGGATTGTACGCAAAGCTAGTACAGTAAAAGTAGAGGCAATTGCTCGCCAATATATTACGGGTAGCATGTGGCGTGACTACGCTAAAGGCATACGTAACTTTTGTGGTATTGACTTGCCTGAAGGCTTAAAAGCGAACCAAAAGCTTGATAACGTTTTAATTACGCCATCAACAAAAGGTATTATTAAAGGCGTTGCTGATATTCCGCCAGTTGATGATGTAAATATTACTCGCGCTAACATTACTAATAACTTAGACGTATTTAACTTTAAATCGGTAGATGACGTAACCAAATACGAAAAGCTGTTAGTTGAAGGTTTTAAATTAATTAGTGATGAACTAGCGAAGCTTGGCCAAATTTTTGTAGATACTAAATTTGAGTTTGGTTATGTAGAGGATTTAAATGGCGCGCAACAACTTATATATATTGATGAAGTAGGCACGCCTGATTCGTCACGCATTTGGGATGAAGCTGCATACAAAAACGGTAAAATTGTTGAAAATTCTAAAGAGGGTTTTCGACAATTGCTTATTAATAATGTGCCAGAGAGTGACGTATTATTAAATAAAGATCGCATGAGTGAGCGTGAGCAATTAGCTAAAAATTATATTTTACCAGAATCAGTAATGCTTGAAGTGTCAAACACCTATGTTGGTATAGCGAGCAAAATTGTAGGCAGAGATATTGTGATCCCCAAAGATCCTCGCCAAGAAGTAATTACTATTTTAGATAACGATTACGGATTAATTGTTAAATAGCAGTACTTAAGTGCTAACAAAGCCAGTAACTAAGTCTTTATTTTTAGTTACTGGGCTATAATTCTTGCAATTAGTGCTCGTCTCTAATTAACTTAACCTAACATTAATATTTAGGTGTTGTTATGTTTGAGCGGGCATTGCAAAAGTTTGCTAAAGGACATTGTTTTTTAGCTATAGGTTTGTTTTTTAGTCAGTTTGCTTTAAGTGCAAATATTGAATTAGTAATAGAGGATCAACACGGCCAAAAGTTATCAGGTGCAGTGGTTGAGCTTAATGTTGCTGATAAACAAGCCACACCATCAAATTTGCCCACTGCCATAATGGATCAAGTCCATAAGCAGTTTTTACCCGAATTATTAGTTGTACAACAGGGTCAAAAAGTTAACTTTCCTAACAGCGATAATATTCGCCATCATGTTTATTCTTTTTCACAAGCTAAGCCTTTTCAACTAAGATTATATTCAGGGCAACCAAAAGAGCCCATTACGTTTGAGCAACAAGGGGTTGTTGTTTTAGGGTGTAATATTCATGACTCTATGGTTGGCTATATCTATGTAGCGAGTAGTGAATCCGTATATAAAACAGATAAAAAAGGCTATGTTAGTTTGCCTATTAATATACTGCCTGCACAAGTGAGTGTGTGGCACCCTTTACAAACAGCGCCATTGGAGAATAAAAAAATTATAACAATCAATTCTCAAAAAAAGTTACAGATAACAGTAAACACATCGACCCCAGCACCTAGAAATACCTTTGGTAGTAAGTTTAAGGCTGGTAATGACTAATAGTTTACGAAATCGCATAACCATTTTATGTGTTGGCTTAGTGTTATTAACCACTATGGTCAGCTTGTTTAGTTTTTGGTGGTCTACGAGTAAGTTTCAAGAAGAAAAAGTAAATCAAGACATTACCGTAGCGCAAAATGTTTATAAGCAATATTTAAAATCAAAAGAAAGCCTACTACTAACCGCAGCAAAAGTACTCACCTCCGACTTTGGTTTTAAGCAAGCTGTAGCAACGCGAGATGCCGGGACAATAAGCAGTGTGTTGTTTAATCATAGTCAGCGTATTGATGCCGAATTAATGCTGCTACTTGATTTATCGGGTAGGCTAATTTCCGCCAATACTGACGAAGACGCTTTTGCACATAACTTAAAGCCGTTAATGGAAGAGCTTTTAAGTGCGCCAGAAGAGTCTAGTTTTGTGGTGCTAAATAATGAGCTTTACCAAATTATTTTATTACCCGTAAGAGCGCCACGTACAGTGGCCTATAGTTTGGTAGGCTTTAAAATTGACGACAATGTAGCGAATGAACTAAAAAGCTTAACGGGCATGGATGTAAGCTTTATAGGCAGTGCTGATGATATTGTTATTAGCTCATTAGCTAATCGCCCAGAGCCATTTGAACCCGTTAATTACTTTAATACAGTGACTACATCACGCTTTTTGGGGGAGTACTTAGTGTATCGTAATCGCGATATAAATTTACCATCCCTGCTAACTCACCCCATTATTATTTTACTAAGTGCCGATTTAACTCAAAGCTATAGCGACTTCGAAAAACTTCTTTTTACACTCATTATATTAGCTATTTTAACTATGTTTGTAGGTGTTATTACTAGCAGTTTATTTGCTAATAACTTAACGACACCGCTAACCCAGCTCGCTGTTATTGCAAGGCAATTTGCCCAAGGTAATTATACTTTTGAATTTAAAGGGCAAAAGCAAAGTACAGAAATAGCCACCTTAGTTGCCGCTTTCGATAGCATGGGTAACGATATCAATCAGCGTGAACAGCAAATTAGTTTTCAGGCCAGACACGATTCCCTAACAGGCTTTTATAATCGCTCGGCAATGCTTGAGGTGCTTGATGATGAGTTAGATTCATCAGCCGAGTACACGCTCGTTGCAATAGACATAAAAGGGCTTCGCCATATAAACGATAAGCTAGGTCCGCGTATTGGTGATGACTGCCTAAAGGCGGTTGCTTGCAGAATAAGTGAGTTTTCGGATGAGTTAGGGGGCTTCCATGCTCGTATTGGCGGCGATGAGTTTTTAACTGTGTTTCCGACTGCGGCAGCGCGCGAGCAAAAAAGCGGTATTGTAGGATTAATGGCTCAATTACAAGCTTGTTATACCATTCAAACACTCAAAATTAATTTACGTTTTAGTGCGGGTATTGTGCAGTATCCCACACAAGGTATTGCTAGTGATGACTTAATGCGCCGTGTACTGATTGCTGTTGAGAGTGCAGCCAACACACAAGAGAGCATACATTACTATCAAAACGGTGAAGACGAGGCGCACTTAGATCGCTTAATAATGCTTGATGAGCTAAAGCAGGCTATTTGTGATGACGACGGTCAACTATTTATGACCTACCAGCCTAAATTACATATAAAAACGCAAAAAATAGATAAAGTTGAGTCGCTTATTCGCTGGCAGCGAAAAGATGGTAGCTGGGTGAACCCAGAGCTGTTTATTGACTTAGCTGAGCAGTCTGGTCTTATTGTTGAACTTACTGGTTGGGTAGTTAATACGGTTGTAGCACAAGTAGCTGATTGGCAGTCTAAAAATATAAACTTACAGGCTGCAATAAATGTATCTGCACAAGATATAGCATTTGCGGGCTTTCATGCTGCATTAGTTCGTACGCTTAAAAAACACAAAGTAGATCCTAAGCTGATCACTATTGAGCTTACTGAGCGCGACATGATCGAAAACGAAGAAAAAGGCATTAAAGCGCTAGAAAATCTCAAAGCAATTGGCGTTAAAATATCATTAGATGATTATGGTGTAGGGCAAACATCACTTGGTCGATTAAAAATGTTACCTATTGATGAGCTTAAGCTAGATAAGTGCTTTATCCTAAAACTTGATGAATCGCAAAAAGATCAATTTATAGTGCAATCATCAATTACGCTAGGGCATCAACTGGGTTTCTCTGTAGTGGCTGAAGGCGTGGAAACACTCGGTTCGTTAAATTTACTTAAAAGTATGCAGTGCGACCATGCACAAGGTTATTATTTAAGTAGGCCTTTAAAAGCAGAACTATTAGAAGAGTGGCTGGAGGAATACTATGAAAAAAATTAAATGCTTATTAGCAAGTTTGTTTTTAATAAGTAGTTTACCTAGCATTGCAAGTAATGGAAAACTGCTAGCTACGCCGGGTGTATCTCAAATAGAGGGTAGCGGCGGCGGCGGAATTGTACCTTGGGCGCAGCTTGCCGGATATGCCAGCGAGGATGAGTTTTCTGTAAATGGTTTTTGTAGCCGCGCAGATGTAACCGACTACACACTTGATGTATGTGGTGCACAGCTTAATTTATTTAACCGTCTTGAACTCAGTTATGCACAACAACGCTTTGATGTACCAGCACTTGATGCTGAAATAGAGCAATCAATTACAGGTGCCAAAATACGTTTATATGGTGATATTGTTTACAGTCATTGGCCACAACTTAGCTTAGGGATTCAGCATAAATCACTGGATGATGGCAGTGTTGCAACACTTGTAGGTGCACAAGACACTAGCGGCACTGACTACTACCTCGCTGCTAGTAAATTACATTTAGGGGCTATTGCTGGTTATAACTGGTTTTGGAACGTAACTACACGATACAGCGAAGCTAATCAACTTGGTTTACTTGGCTACGGTGGAGAAAATGGTAGCAGTGAAGTGCTATTTGAAGGCAGTACAGCTATATTTTTTAGTCGCGAAGTAGCCGTGGGTGTTGAGTATCGTCAAAAATCAAATAACTTAAACTTAGGCGAACAAGATTGGAAAGACTTATTTGTAGCATGGATGCCTAATAAGCATGTAAGTGTGACAGCGGCTTACCTTGATTTAGGAAGCATTGCAGGGGCTGACGATCAAACAGGTTGGTATTTATCGGTAACAGGGTATTGGTAATGAAAAGCGTTGGTATTTTTATAGTATGCGTAGGATTGCTTTGTAGTTGTGCTAGCTCAACACAATTATCGCTTTATCAAAAGCTCGATGGTAAAGCGGGGATAGGCAGAATTGTTGATAGCTTTATCTATCAAATAGGTAATGACGAGCAGATAATTCATTACTTTGAACACAGCAATATAGCGTACTTTCGCCAAGGGTTTATTACTCATATGTGTATGTTAGTAGAAGGCCCATGTACATACGATGGCGACTCTATGGTAGCAATCCATACAGGTATGCATATTACAGAGAAAGACTTTAATCATGTGGTTGATTTACTTATAAATGCAATGAATGAGCAGAACATTAGCCATAGTTTGCAAAACGATATTCTCTCTAGAATGGCACCACTTCGTGGTGAAATTATAAAAATGTAGCCATAAAGGCTTTAAAGTAATTATTAAGTAAAGGGAACCTTGCTTTGATGTCATTGTCCACTTAGAATTATTTCATAAAAACAATAATTGGCAAATATAGCTTGTATGGCTTATCTATTCATCTCTCGCAAAAATGTACACGCAAAATACTATAAAAAAATAATCAAAAAATTGTCGATGGATTGCCAATTACATATCATGGGAGCCCCTAAGCTTTCTGCTGTTAAGTATTTAAAAGATGCGTTTCAAGTTAATTTTACTGATGTAGTTAACTCTCAGCTAAAACGCAAAAGAGCACGTAATACTATCTGGAATAGTCCTATTATTACTGCTGTTTACAGTGCTGGGTTAGTTTTATTCGAACGATTACGATACGCTAAGTATTTAGCCTTATTAACCGAGACTAATCCTGACTGCATTGTTATTTGGAACGGTAATAAACTTCCAAATACGACCGTTGCTATGGCTGCAAAAGCATTAGGTGTTAAGCAGTTTTATTATGAAAATGGTTTACTACCCGGTACAAGTAGTTTAGACCCCAGCGGTATTAACTATAATGCGTCGTTAAGCCGTGACCCTTCTTTTTACCTAAATTTTGACGCACAAAATAAGTTAAACTTCTGTGCGCCAGATTTAATTCCAAGAGCTGATCATAAAAAACGCTGTGAATTTGAGTGCGCTGATGTGCCAGAACGCTATATATTTGCGCCTTTTCAAGTACCACACGATACTCAATTAGCTAGCTTTTCTCCGTGGATAAACTCTATGGACATGTTTTACGACGAGGTGATTAAAGCCGTCAAAAGCTTAAACGATCCAAGTTTAAAAGTGGTTTTTAAAGAGCATCCGTCATGGCATAAACATTACGCTCACCTTTATGAAAAAGATCCGATTGCAATCTTTGCTAATGGAAATCAAACGAGTGATTTGATTAAGTGCGCTGAAGCCGTATTAACGATTAATTCAACGGTTGGCTTAGAAGCATTACTGCTAGATAAACGTGTTTTAACTCTTGGCCAAGCCTGTTACAACATTGAGGGTTTGGTAAAGCATGCAAGCACTGCTGAGCAGCTAGCAGCGAATATGAACGAAGTAATGCAGGGCTGGCAACCAAATGCATTATTAAAGGATAAGTTTTTTAGCTTTATTGAACACGTATATTGTATTCCTGGCGTATGGAAACATACTGAAGATAAGCATATTAAAGCGATTGAAGCGCGTTTTACGGGTAATGACGAGTTTGCTAAGTATCATGGTAATAAGGAGCCGTAGTGAAAAACCTAATTAGCTGTCAGCAATTACACGAGCAACTTAATAATCCTGCATTAGTGATATTTGATGCAGGTATGCTGCGCCCAGGGGTTTTGGGTACTTATTCGCCGCAAGCAATGCTGCCTAACGCTAAACGTTTTGACATAAAAAACGAATTGGCCGATAGATCAAATCCCTTACCAAGTACGGTATGCAGTGAGCAGCAGTTTGCCCACGTGATGCAAAATGCAGGTGTAAATAACGACTCGTTTATAGTTATATACGAAGATGGCGGTTTATTTAGCGCTGCAAGAGCGTGGTGGATGTTTAAAGCTATGGGACATCACAATGTTAAAGTACTCAGCGGTGGTCTTAAAAAGTGGTTAGAGTGCGGTTACGCCATACAACAAGGTTATAGTGAAGCATTAGGTAAAGGTGGTTTTACAGCAAACTATAATTCTGAGTATTTTATTAATAGCCAACAAGTGGTTGACGCAATCGATGAGCCTAACACTGTATTGCTAGATGCACGTGCTTATAAACGTTTTACAGGCGAAGAAAGTGAACCCCGAAAAGGTATGCGTAGCGGGCATATCCCAAATAGTCGCTCGTTGCCTTTTATGGATTTACTTAATAAGGGTGAAGCAAAACCACTTGCCGAAATTAAAGCGATGTTTAGTGATGTGGTCGATGATGCGCAGCAGTTACAATTTAGCTGTGGCTCAGGTATTACAGCTTGTGTTTTAGCGTTATTTGCTACCGAATGTGGTTACAGTAATTTAAGCGTTTATGATGGCTCGTGGAGTGAGTGGGGCGCGAGTGATTCATTGCCCATCGCCACGGGAGAAAAGTAGACGTGTTGCATATGTAAAGCTTGCTCACGTTAAAAGCACAGCGCCTCTAAACCTCTTTGTGAATAACAGTACTTAAAAATATTATTCACAAGGAGAAGTGAAAGAGAAGGTAAAAACCAATGTTTGCTCGTATTTGTATTAAATAGTTTTTACTTTCTAAAACCATAAGGGCAGTTTTTACAGCCATTTTTACAACAGGTTCCTCGCTTTAAAAAAAACCACTTACTAAATACCATGTAATCATTTTGCATGGTGTAGTCGAGCCCTTCGATTAAATTGTCGTTACCTCTAAATTGTTTTGCAAAGTCTATTTGGGTTTTAATAGGTTGTGTATAAACACCCTCTAAAAAAGTATTTATTTTATTCAGCGTGCACTTGCTGCATAAACAACTTGTTGCTGTGGTATCTAGCGGTAAAATAGCAGGCAGCTCGTTGCACCAACACGCTGATATATCGTCTACATTACACGTTAGAGTGTTGTCGCATTGAGTGCAGTTAAGTTGAGTCATTATAATTCTTTTTAGTAACAGTGAGCCAAGAATAACAAATATTATGAATACACAAAAAGCATTAGCTGAATTTATTACGTTTGGTGAACAAAGAGATGAGGCTATATCGGTTATTGTTTCAAGCCCTGCTGATAGTAATAAAATTCATTATACTCTCTCAGCTGAGGTTTTAATTGATGTACTTAAGCGCTGTTTAAGTAACGAAATAGACTTGGATGATTTAGAGCTTTGGGCAAACGTAATTGAATCGCGAGATGACATTGATTGTGCAGAGCATGAAGGTTTTATTTATGCACTCAGTAATAGTGAGCAAATGGGAGAGCTTAATCATCAAAAGCTTGCCCAAATAGTTGCGTTAGTAAAAATTTGATTTGTTTAAAAAGCGAGATGTAAAACCTCACCTACAAAAAAACCGCACTTCAATTGAATGCGGTTTTTTAAATTGAAGACAATCGTTTTAAGCGATTATTTATGATATCCCAAGCACGTTTCTACTTCGTTTTTAGAACCTAAAATAACGGCTACTCGCTGGTGGATTGCATCAGGCTGAATATCCATAATGCGCTCGGTACCGGTTGAAGCGATACCGCCAGCTTGTTCTACTAGCATGGCCATTGGGTTTGCTTCGTAAAGTAGGCGTAATTTATTTGGCTTTTTAGGATCTTTAGTATCGGTAGGATAAGTAAATAAACCACCACGGCTAAGTACACGATGCACATCGCCCACCATTGCTGCAATCCAGCGCATATTAAAGTTTTTAGCGCGCGGGCCCATATCGCCTGCTAGCAAATCATCGATGTAGTTTTGCATAGCTGGTTGCCAATGACGTTGGTTAGACGTATTAATTGCAAATTCGTTTGTGTCAGTAGGGATTTCGGCAAAGTCTTGGGTAAGTAAAAAGCTGCCTTGTGTTTTATCAAGGGTAAACATACGGGTGCCTTTACCTGTAGTCAGCGCAAGCATTGTTGACGGACCATAAAGTACGTAACCTGCTGCAACTTGCTTGTGGCCTGGCTGCATAAAAATGCTTTCATCAGCAGCGTCAGAGCCTTCAGGTGCTTCCATAATCGAGAAGATAGTACCCACAAGTGAGTTTATGTCGGTGTTTGATGAGCCATCAAGTGGGTCAAATGCCACTATAAATTTAGCGTCTGGGTTACCGGCTACTGTGTAGTCTTCTTCCTCAGAAGCGATTGCTTTAACCGTACCTGATTCCAGTAAAATATCTTTTAATAGCTGATTAGATAATACATCGAGCTTTTTTTGAGTTTCACCTTGAATGTTTTCATCAAGGGTTGAGCCTAATACGCCAGAAAGCGCGCCTTGGCCAACGCGAAACGAAATTTCTTTACATGCCGCTAAAATTGTTCGAATTAATGATAAAAGTTCTCTTGGGCAACCGTCTTCTAGTAATACTGGAGGGAGTCTACGCATTTTATTTTCCTGGTAACGTGTTAAAACCAATCATAATGTGAGAGAGATTAGCTTAGTGCGCTGAAATTCGTCTTAAATAACTGTATTGTTTAAATAGCACCCTATAATGGTGTCACCTAATCGTACTTAAAACACAAACAACAAAGATAAGATTATGAAAAAAATACCACTACTAAGTTACATATTCTTTACTGTGCTGTGCACTATCATAACTCAAGCGCACGCAGCAATTAAGTCAATTGATGAATTTACTACGCAAATGAATCATTTTCCGGGCTACTATTCGTTTTTTTACGATACCCAAAACGGCAAAGTTTATTTAAAAGTAGATAAGTTTGAACAGCAATTTTTACTGCAACAAAGTTTACCTTACGGTATTGGCTCTAACGACATAGGCCTTGATAGAGGTCAGCTGGGTAATACTCACCTTGTGCAGTTTGAGCGTTTTGGTGAAAAAGTAATGCTACGTGCTGTAAATACTTACTATCGTGCTAATACAAGTAATAAGGCTGAGCAGCAAAGCATTAAAGAAGCGTTTGCATCAAGTATACTTGCAGGTTTTAAAGTGGTCGCAGAAGATAAAACCACAGCACTTATTGATTACACGCCTTATTTATTAAGTGATGTACATGGCGTAAGCCGGACGCTTGCTGCACGTAAGCAAGGTAGCTTTAGCCTTGATGAGTCACGTAGCGCCGTTTATATGAATCGCTCAAAAGCATTTGTAAAAAACACCGAGCTTGAAGCCGTGCTTACATTTAAAGGCACAAAACCAGGTGAGTTTGTTCGCCAAGTAAGTGCCGACCCATACGCACTTACTGTGCATATGCATCATTCGCTTATTCAATTACCAGATGATAACTACACGCCGCGCAAGTTTAACCCGCAATCTGGCTTTTGGAGTATTGAGCATAAAGACTACGCAGCCCCGCTTGGCGAGTCTATGTTTGTGCGCTATATACCGCGCCATCGTTTAGTGAAAAAGGACTCAAGCTTACCAATTAGTGAGCCAGTTGAACCTATTGTTTATTATTTAGATCCCGGCGTGCCGGAGCCAGTTAAAAGCGCTTTACTTGAAGGTGGGAAGTGGTGGAACGACGCATTTACTGCTGCAGGGTACAAAAACGCATTTGTAGTAAAAGTGCTGCCAAGTAGTGCCGATCCTATGGATATTCGTTACAACGTAATTCAATGGGTACATCGTGCAACGCGTGGTTGGTCATACGGAAGCTCTGTAATTGACCCTCGCACAGGTGAAATACTTAAAGGGCATGTAACACTCGGCTCATTGCGTGTTCGCCAAGATATTTTAATAGCTGAAGCACTCGCTGCACCTTATTTAAAAGGTAATGAAGTTGCTAAAAACTTACAAGCTATGGCGCTTGATCGTATTCGCCAATTAAGCGCGCATGAAATTGGCCACACGTTAGGTATTTCTCATAACTTTGCTGCATCGGTAGGGGATAGAGCCTCTGTAATGGATTACCCACATCCGCTACTTAGTTTTAATGAACAAGGTAAGCTTGATGTAACGCGCGGCTATGCAACAGGCATGGGCGTGTGGGATACCCAAGTAATTAAATATGGCTATAGCGATTTTACTAACCAAGATGAAAGCGCAGAACTCGCCGCTATTTTAAAGGAGAACAAAGCCAAAGGCCTTGAGTTTATATCAGATAGTGATGCTCGTGCTAAAGGTGGCGCGCACCCGACTGCTCATTTATGGGATAACGGCACTAATCCCTCTCAGGAGCTTTTACGCGTACTCGACGTACGTAAAAAAGCGCTTTCGCAGTTTGGTATTAATAATATTAAAACGGGCGATTCACTATCGCAATTAGAGGAAAAACTAGTTCCACTTTATCTGTTCCACCGTTTTCAGGTTGAGGCGGCAGTTAAGCTTATAGCCGGTGTTGATTACGAATACGAAACACGTGGTGACTCACCCGTAAAAGGCGCACAAGTCGTTAATAAAAAAATGCAGCAAGAAGCGGTAAGTGCTATTTTTGCAACGCTTAAGCCAAATAACTTGTTACTTCCTGAATCTGTATTATCGCTAATTCCGCCAAAAGCCTATGGCGAGTCTAAATCGCGCGAGAGCATAGTTGGGCGCACAGGGTTAACGCTCGATGCAATGGCATTACCCGAAGTTGCAGTGAAGCATAGTTTATCGCTTTTATTAAATGCACAGCGTTTAAATCGCCTAGCGCAGCAGCAAGCACGCAGTAATGACTTTTATAGTTTAGATGAACTACTTGAGGCGCTATATAACCAAGTGTTTAACGTGTCGTCGCCTAATACAATGACAGGTAAAATTACTCAGCGCGTGCAATTTTTAGCAGCAAAAACTATGGCTGATTTAGTAGCAAGCGATAGTGTAAGCCCTGAAGTGCAGGCGCAGTTGCGTTACTACTTAGTTAAGTTGAGTGAAGACTTTAACCAAAATTCAATGTTGAGCCATACAAGTATTGGCGAGAGTGCATTTAAGCAATATTTAGCAGAGCAAGTAAATCAGTTTTTAATTAAAGGGCAATGGCCAAATAACTTTAAAGTACTTCCAATCCCTCCGGGCTCACCAATTTAGAATAAAAATTGAAGCGCTTAGTTTTAGCACTCAATATTAGTAAGTTAAAAAGCAAAACCCCGAGTATATTTATACTCGGGGTTATTTGATTCTAAAAGTGGATGAGTACTTTAAGACTTTATTTGCACTAAATCATAATCGGCCATACCAGGTACTATTGCTTGTAAGCGAGATTCGGTTACATCGAGTGCATTTAAACATTCGCAATATTCAGAAGCTTTAAGCTCTAATTGATGCGCCTTTTTTTGTAGCGACTTATCAATTTCTCTTGAGATAATATCCATACGTTGTCCCATGTCGTTAATACGATCTTCTATATTGCCTTCACGCGATTTAAACGCATCTCCGAGTGATACCAAAATAGCACCTAACGATCCATGCACTGCAGAGTGAATTTGCTGGCTGATCTCTTTAGTAAAAAAATCATCTATTTGCGAAAGTGATTGAGGGGCTATAAAAAAGAAGTCATCGCCGCGCTTAAACTTATCCATTAGCGCACGCTCTACATACTGCAGTTGTGTTTTAAGTACTTCAGGTTCTTTGTCAGACATACCTTCAACTACGTGTTCAATAGCGCTTAAACCTAAGTTAACACCATCTGTAGCAAGATTTACTAATTCGGGGACTGTGTGGCGAATACCATTACTAAACTGTTCGAGTACTTTGCTTTCGTCATCGCTTAAATCAACCCAATAACCGCGAATAAACAGTTGGTTATTGTTATTAATTTGTACACGAGTCTGGCCTTTATCTAATATGCGAATCGCATCGTCAGTAATAATTAAACCATGACGTAATTCAACATCGCATTGGGCTTGTGCAAAGACATTACTGCTTGAGAGCGCTATGGACAACGCCAATATCGAACGAGATAGAAACGCCATAAACACCTCAAAAAGACTAAAATGGAAGGCGAGTAGGTTAACAAAAAAACAACTTTATGCAAGGGAAAATAAACCTATCAGCTCTCTCTCACAATAGCTGTATAGAGCGAAGCTTAAGTTTTTGGATACGGTTATGCTTAGCAAAATCGACAGTCCAACAAAGGACTCAGTACGAGGCTAAAGAGGTGGAATTAGCTAACATGTAAATAAGAACACGTGGTTTTTAAAATGAAGTTTAAAAAAGATACAGCTATTTAGTTAATTAAGCTTTTAATAGCCAACTCCACATTTACTTTGGAGTTGGCTTAAAAGGCTAAAAACTAAATATTTAGTGTGAAACCACTATTAGTCGAATTGCATCAAGTTGTAACTGCGTTTTTTCAATATACGTAGTTAGGTCGTTGCGTTGCTTATCGTAGAAGGTAATTTCTTCTTGGCGAATATTCGGGTTAATTTGCTTAAGGGCAACCAGTCGCTCTTGCTCTTCACTGAGTGACGTTTGCATTTTAACAAGCGACGCTGCACGAATAACCTCAAGTTTTTCTTGTGCCATATCTTTAGCGGTAGTGATCATCGGGTGGACAGCGCTTTGTAGTGCACCTGCAAGTTTACTTGCTGTTTGACGGCCAACTGCAGATAACTGCTGGTTAAAACCTTCAAAAGCCACATTCTCACCTAAGTTATTACCTGCTTTATCAAGCAATATACGAATTGGTGTAGGCGGTAAAAAGCGACCAACCTGTAATACTTTTGGTGCCATTGCTTCTGCAACAAAAATAAGCTCAACAAAAAAGGTGCCTGGTGGTAACTTTTTGTTTTTAAGCAATGCTACCGATGCGCTACCAAAGTCGTCGTCACAAATCATATCCATGGTGCCTTGCACCATTGGGTGATCCCAACTAACAAAGTGCACGTCTTCTTGCGAAAGAGCCGTGTCACGATCAAAGGTCACTGTCATGCCATCTTCTTTAAGCGATGGGAATGATGGGTTTAACATATGCTCCGTTGGTTTTAAGATAATGGTATTTTCGCCTTTATCTTCTTGGCTTACGCCAAATGTATCGAACACGTTGATCATGTAGCTTGGTAGTTCAAACTGATTGTCGAGTTTTTCGATTTCAGCTACAAGCGAATCTGCAGCACCTTGACCCGATGAATGTAGCTCTAGTAAACGATCTCGTCCGCTTTCCATTTTTTTACGCAGTACGGCATTTTGCTGTGCTACTTGCTCAAGTAATGGATCTAGGTCGTCTTCATCGCAGTTATGCGCAGCAATATACTCAAGTAAGTCATCGCGAAACTCTTTGTAAAGCATTTGCCCCGTTGACGAGGTAGATTCGAATGCGTCTAGACCTTCGTTGTACCAACGTAGCAATACTTCTTGAGCGGTGTTTTCAAAATATGGCACATGAATGTTCACATCTTGTGTTTGACCTATACGGTCTAATCGACCAATACGCTGCTCTAGTAAATCTGGGTTCAGTGGTAAATCAAACAACACTAAGTGATGCGAGAACTGGAAGTTACGACCTTCTGAGCCAATTTCTGAACACAGTAATATTTGTGCATTATCGTACTCATCTGCAAAAAATGCAGCAGCGCGGTCACGCTCAATAATAGACATGCCTTCGTGGAATACCGATGCTTTAATTGCTTCGCGTTCACGCAGTATTTGCTCAAGGCTGATAGCTGTTTCAGCTTTAGCACATATAAGCAGTACTTTTTCGCGCTTAAGCGTTTTAAGAGTGTCGATTAACCAATCTACACGTGGATCGAATAGACCCCAGCTTGCGCTTTCGCCTTCAAACTCTTGAAATATTTTTTCAGGGAAAAGAGCACGGTGTGCACTTAGTTCAGGGTTTTGAATGCCGCCCATATTACCGAGAACCGACATAGCCGTTTTATACTGCTTTGGCAGTGCCATTGGATAGGCGNGGGTAGCCATCAATGCCGCTGCGGCTGTTTCTGAATAATATGCGACCCGTTCCGTGGCGATCGAGCAGCATGTTAAGTATTTCTTTACGTGCTGGTAAATCACCTTGCTGTGCTTTTTCAAGAATATCAGTAATATCGGTTTCTTTTAATAGCTCAATTAGCGTGGCTTTGGCTGTGTCGTCTAGCCCTTGCTCTTGCAGTAATTGATTTGCAGCTTCAGCAACGTCTTTATAATTTGCTTCTTCTTCTTTAAACACGTCGTAGTCGTAAAAGCGGTCCGGGTCGAGTAACTGTAAACGTGCAAAGTGACTGCTGTGACCAAGTTGATCAGGTGTTGCTGTAAGTAAAATAAGGCCCGGAATATCTTGGCTAAGCTCTGCCATACGTTGGTACTCTGAGCTTGGCTTGCCGTTATTTATACTTAGGTGATGAGCTTCATCGATTACTAGTAAATCCCAATCAGCAAGCGTTGCTTGTTCAAACCAGCGTTTTTTCTTGGTTAAAAACTCAAGGCTGGTAAGTACTAATTGCTCTGTATCAAACACGTTTGGTGAATCTGCAAACGCTTCGTCGCAGCGCTCTTCATCAAAAATAGAAAAATGTAAATTAAAGCGGCGTAGCATTTCTACTAACCATTGGTGTTGTAGATTTTCTGGTACAACAATAAGTACGCGGCTCGCACGGCCACTAATAATTTGTTGATGTAAAATCATGCCCGCTTCAATTGTTTTACCAAGGCCTACTTCGTCTGATAAAAGTACGCGAGGTGCAAAACGTTTACCCACTTCTTGGGCAATATAAAGCTGGTGCGGAATAAGATTAGCACGCTGACCAATTAAGCCTTTAATAGGCGATTGTTCACGTTCAAATTTATGTAACCACGTTTGGTAGCGAAGTGTATAGCGATCAAAACGGTCGACTTGACCTGCAAATAAACGATCTTGTGGTTTATTAAACTTAATAAAATGATCTAAAAAGGTTTCTTTAAGCTTGGCAGTTTCGCCGTTATCAACACGGGTGCCGTGATAACACAGTAACTCGCCTTGTACTTCAATAGACTCTACTTCTAATTCCCATTCTTCAACGCTTTTGATCACATCGCCAGGATTAAATGCCACACGGGTAACAGGTGCTTCTGCGCAAGAGTAAACACGGCTCTCACCACTGGCAGGAAATAATATGCTGACCTGACGGCCTTCAATGGCAACAACGGTGCCTAATCCTAAATCTGACTCTGTATCACTGATCCAACGCTGACCTAAGGAAAAATTCATGTATGTCTCGTCTATGATGAAAAAGGCGGCTATGTTACCTGTAAGCTAACACCACTGCAAGGCGCTATTTGGCTCACTTTTAATTAATTTTGTAAGTGTTAATTATTACTATTAAAACAGCTTGTTTATGACTCTTTTTTAGGTAAATCAAAACTAATTACAGTTTGTAATAAAACGGACTTTTATGACAAATAGACTAAACTTACATTATGCCTTGGCAATTAAGTATTGCAGGTTTAAGTTTTGCCCGTTTTACTTAGTTATTTTGGTATAGCATAAAAATCATAAAACGTAAGGAAAGTGCTATGGAAAAAGCTTCAAACCTTGAAAGTAAAATGTATGTGCTAGATACCAACGTACTACTTCACGAACCCCTCGCTTATTTGTCTTTTCAAGAGCATGACGTTGTAATTCCGATGACGGTGCTTGAAGAGCTTGACCACATAAAAGACAGAAAACACGACGTAAGTCGTGATGCGCGCGTCGCTATTCGTGGATTAGATGAAGTACTTAAAAATGCAACGCCCGAACAAATGCTACAAGGCGTGGCGCTACCGAGTAACAAAAAGGCAAAAGCGAGCTCTGCAGGTACCCTCATAATTGTAAACGACCATTTATTTGCCGACTCCATTTCTGGTTTGCCTGGTAACGAAAACGACCATCGTATTATTAATTGCGCCGTGTACTTACAAAAGCAGCACAGTGATTCAAAAGTTATATTAGTAACAAAAGATATCAACATGCGCTTAAAAGCCAAAGGCGCAGGGCTTAAATATGTTGAGGACTATCGCACCGATCAACTTATTGATGACATAAGCCTGCTCACTAGTGGTTATAAAAAAATCGAAGGTGATTTTTGGGATCATGTTGGGGAGTGTAATACCGAGCAACACGGGCGTGATACGTTTCATCATGTGCCTAAAAACTTAATACCAGATGTATTTTGTAATGAATATTTACTTGATGGTGGTGATCAGTTTGCGGCACGTGTTAAATCGTACGATGACGAGCACATAACGCTCAAAGATATTGGTGTTGAGCGTTTAATGCACCAACAAGCATGGGGCGTTAAGCCAAAAAATATTTATCAGGGAATGGCGCTTGATGCGCTGCTCGATACAAGTATTGAACTTGTTATTTTAACAGGGCCAGCAGGGTGCGGTAAAACCTTGTTAGCACTTGCCAGCGCCCTTGAAATGGTCATCGAAAAAGGTATTTACGATAAAGTAATAGTCACTCGTAATACGCCAGAAATAGCAGAGTCCATTGGCTTTTTACCAGGCACTGAGGAGGAAAAAATGGCACCATGGCTTGCAGCCATTACCGATACGCTAGAGGTATTGCACAAAGGCGACGAAAATCCGATATCGAGTCGAAATTACATTATGGAAAAGGCTAATGTACAGTTTAAATCGGTTAATTTTATGCGCGGGCGTAGCATTCAAAATGCGGTAGTGATTTTAGATGAGAGCCAAAATTTAACGGCATCTCAACTCAAAACTATTATTACCCGCTGCGGCGAAGGTACTAAATTAATTTGTACAGGTAACTTGGCGCAAATAGATAGTAACTATTTAACGCCAGTAACATCGGGCTTAACGTACATAGTAGAGCGCTTTAAAAACTTTGAAGGCAGCGCAACTATAAACCTTAACGGTGTTGTACGTAGCCGCTTAGCGTCATTTGCAGAAGAAAATTTATAACTTGCGCTTAACAAATTGGCTCGATAGTCTATCGATTGATTTTCGAGCCAAATGGCAGGCAGTACATTGAATTTTTTACCTCTGAAACATTATTATCGTTCGTTGTTTATTGCGCTTTTAGTGCCATTGATTGTCGCTTTTTTACTGTGTTTGCACTTATATAATATAAAGCTTGAGCGGGCGGTTGAAAAACGCGAAGCCGATTTTACGAATGTTTCAGCGCAGGTTACTCACGGGATGGAATCAGTGAGTAATCTACTTACCACAATGTTTAGCTTATACGAGCAAACGACCGTTCCACAAATAAACCAAAGCCTACTTGAAGGTATAAATCAATATGATGGTTACTATTACCGTCACTTTAGTGAGCAAGGTACTGAAATTGTAGGTAAGGGCGAGTTTGCGTTATCTACTAAGGCACTTATACAGTGGCAACAGGCGATTGCATTAGGGCCTTCGTTTAATACAACGCTTGCATTAATGCAGTCGTTATCGGCTGTAGCATATGTTGATGATAATGGTTTTGCTTATGTCAGCAGGCGCAACAAAAGCCAAAGTTCAATGCTTACTGAAATTCTAAATGAGAAGTTTAAGCCAACGTTTTTACCAAATAAACTTACCTCAAGTCCTATTGTTAAAGTTAATGACAAATCGTATTTTGCTATTGGCCGACAACGAAGCACTGGCTCAGCCGATTACATTATTTTAATTTATGATGTTCAGGCAATTTCTGGATGGCTAAAAAAGGTTTCACCGAGTAGTGGTGAATACGTTTTTATGAATCAATCACATCAAATTATCGCCAGCTCTAAACAATTGATAGAGCAAGCGACAGCGTTAAAAAGCTATTGGCCTAACTTGGCCCAGCACCATAGTAAAAAAACAGTATTAACTAGTGATAGTAATTACTTTATGCAACCTTTGGATGAGTTGCCTATTCACGCGGCATTTTACGAGCACAAACCCCAATTAATAAGCTTAATTAAATATGAAATATTATTAGAGTTTGCATTTTTAACACTATTTTTAAGCATTATGTTTGGCGTGTTTTTTTGGTTAAGTCAGCGTATTTTTATAAAGCCAATGACTCACTTAATGTCGTATTTGGAGAGTAACGGTACGCAATTCGAAGAGCAGCTAAATTACAAAATACCGCTGAGCTGGCAACCTTGGTTTTCTAAGGTGAAGAGGGTATTTATTAAAAATAAAGAGTTGGTTGATTCATTACAAGATGCGAATAAAGCGCTAGATGACCAAGTTCAGCTGCAATCAGAAAAACTAAGTCGCAGTTACGAAGCTAAAGAGCGCCACTTGGCTTTGCTCAACACTATGCTAAACAGTGTGCCAGATCTAATTTATTTTAAAAATATTGATGGCTCCTTTTTAGGGTGTAATAAAGCATTTGAAGCTTATATTGGTAAAGATCAAACTGCATTAGTAGGTAAATATGTAGATGATTTAGGTGATAACGATCAGCAAATAAATGCGCTTGAAAAACAAGTTTTACAAAATAGAAATAGTGTTGAGCAACGCATCGAAACCGATACAAAATCATATCAACTTACTATTGCACCTTTTTATAATGAACATCAACACTTATTAGGAACAATGGGTATTGGCCGTGACATTACCGAGCAGCAACAAGCATTATTGGCTTTAAAAGCATCTGAATCAAAATTTAGAAGCGCGATTGAATTTGCCGCTAACTGCGTGGTTTTACTTTCGCTTGAACATACTATATTACAAGTAAATAAAGCAGCTAGGAAGCAATTCTCTGAACAGCAAGTACTGGTTGGCGAGCAGTTGAAAGCATTGTTTGATGACTCTCAATGGCAGCAAATAAAAACAACCTTAGCGCAATTGTTAGATGACAAAAAACGTGTATATCACTTAACACTGTCGCAGGGGCGACTAACAAGTTGGTTGCAACTGAGTGTGTCTCTCGTATGGGATGAAAACCGTGACCCAGCTTATTATGTTATTCACATTCAGGATGTGAGCGCATTAACTAAATCAAAACTTGATGCCGAACGGGCAACCCTTGCTAAAAGTCGCTTTATAGCCAACTTAAGTCATGAAATACGCACTCCTCTTAACGCTGTTTTAGGGCTGCTCGATATGCTTATTGAGCAAGGTTTAACACAAAAACAATTACAACAAACTGACCAAGCTAAGCATGCAGCACAAAGCTTGTTGCTAATGCTCAATAGAATGCTTGATTTTGCACGTATAGAAAGTTCGCAAACTGATTTAAAACAAGCATCTTTTAGCATGGTTGAGCTGGTGGATATTTGCGAAAGTTTAACGGCTCCATTGTGCGAAGGAAAAGGTATTGAATTTGTTATTGATATTGACCCTTTAATAGCGCCTGATTTGATATGCGACAGCATTCGCTTGCAGCAAATATTAGGTAACTTATTAACAAATGCTGTTAAGTTTACAAAAACAGGTTCTATTACTTTAAAAATGGAACTGATTGAAAGCAATAGCCTAGAGCAACAGCATATTTGCTTTAAAGTAATCGATACCGGTATGGGTATAGATGAAGCCGATCAAAGGCGTTTATTTGACGCTTTTACGCAAGGTGATGAGTCTTCAACACGCATACATCATGGTGTTGGGTTAGGTTTAGCTATTGTTAAACATGCGGTGTCATTAATGGGGGGAGAGATTGCTTTAAAGAGTAAAAAAGGCCATGGCTGTGAGTTTTACTTCAGCGTTAGCTTTTTGGTTGATACCACTAAAAATACGATGTTACCGACTAATACATTGGCTATTTTATCGGATCAAAGTAAAGAGCTTAAGCAAGTAACAAATGCTTATACAGAGCTTGCTAATATTAATTTAGATGAAGTACTCAAATACCCAATTAAGCTCTCCAATATTCAAAAAATAATAATAGATGCAGCCGACTTACCTGCACTTTTAAATATTGAAGCAATTAATGATTCGTTATCAGCTAAAGAAACATCGGTAATTATTATTAATCATCAGCACACGCTTAATTTACCAACAAGTGAGCATTTAGCTGCGCACCACGTTAAAGCATCGGCATTGGGACAAAGGCTATTTAGCTTGAACTCTCAGCAAAAGCCTAAAGCGAGTACCAATGCGGTAATACACAACGTTGCTGAAATTAAAGCTGATATATCGGGTCTACTTGTATTAGCTATTGATGATAATCAACTTAATTTAGAAATAATTAGCAGTGTACTTCGCCAAGCAAACGTAAATGTAGTGACTGCTTTAAGCGCATCTATTGGCATGGAATTGTTGCAAATTTTAAGGCCCGACTTAATATTGATGGATGTGCAAATGCCGCAAATAGATGGCTGCCAAGCAACAGCCTTAATTCGCCAACAGTTTGACGCAAAGCAGCTGCCTATTTTTGCCTTAACGGCTCATTGTGAGCCTGCTGATATTGAACGTTCTTTAAAGTGCGGTATGAATAAGCATTTAACTAAACCGGTTGTTGCTAAAGTGCTTATTGATGCAATTGCCGATTTAAACGTAGTGAAACCAAGCTTTTTCGAAAAATCATTCGCTTTAACGCAGTTTAGTATGGATGAAAAGCTCCTCAATACAATGATTGATAAGTTTGCTAATTTATGTGAAACCCAGCTATCGCAAATAGAAGAAACAACCAATAAGGATGATTTGGTACGCTTAGTGCATAGTATAAAAGGTGTAGCAGGGAATTTAGGTTTTAGACGATTGTCTCACTGCGCTTTATTGTGTGAAAGAACACTTAAAACAACTAACAAGCCTGTTGAAATAACACTGAAAGAGCTTATTATGCAGTTAGAACAGGTAATTGTTTTTATAAAAGGGGTAGGGGCTAGGGATGTCGAAAAGAGCTAAAGTACTTATTGTAGATGATGATCCAATCAACCGATTAGTACTTGAAAAAACACTTAAAGTAGAACACGACGTATTCTTAGTTGAAAGTGGTGAAAAAGCACTGACCTTTGTAAAAACTGCGCAAGTTGATTTAATTATTCTTGATGTGATTATGCCAGGAATTGACGGCTATGAAGTGCTTGTACAACTTAAAGAAAATCCGATAACTCAATCGATCCCTGTTATATTTATATCAGCTAATCGTAGCCACGACGACGAAGCTAAGGGCCTAGAGCTCGGTGCTATGGACTATATAACTAAGCCATTTAGCCCTTCTATTGTGCGCGTTAGAGTACGTAACCAATTACTTATAAAGCAAAAAAATGATCTGCTAGAGATGCTAGCCTCGATTGACGGCTTAACTGAAATCCCAAATAGACGCTACCTAGACGAAAACTTAGCTCGAGAATGGCGCCGCAGTAAACGAAGCGGAACACCACTATCTGTGTTGCTTATGGATATAGACCACTTTAAACGTTACAACGATTGCTACGGACATCGTGCTGGTGATGAATGCTTAAAGGATGTTGCGCAAGCACTCGCAGCTCAGTGTGAACGTGGTAGTGACTTCATAGCTCGTTATGGTGGTGAAGAATTTGCAGCCGTCTTACCGGGAATTGATAAGCATGAAGCCTTGGAGTTTGCTAATAAATTACGCAATGCTGTAAATGCTTTAAATATAGAACACAAAGCCTCATTAAATGCAGACCACATCACTATTAGTATAGGTATCGCCACCACGCAAAGTGGTAAAGTGTATGCTGAGCAAGCATTATTAGAAGAGGCGGATTTAGGGTTATATGCTGCTAAAGATGCGGGGCGAGATAGAATAGTCGCACGGTAAAAATTTAATATAAAAAACGCCAAAATTTATATTGGCGTTTTTAGTATCAAACTACTTTTATTGTTACTGCGTGATCATACCTAAAGCAGTGTCACCAATGCCCACTAACTTATCATTTTTAAATACAAGTGGCGTACATTCATCTTTCGTTGTTTTAGAATCTGAATGCTTGCTATGAGTTACATAAAAAAGTACTTGGTATATATCGTCATCTTTTTTTAATAGCTCTGTGAAATTAGGTGTTTTTAATTGCGTTAAAACAGATTGATAGCTGCTATCCATTTTTAGCTCTGATATAGCTTCACGATTATTTTTATGTTGTGCTTGCCAGCTTGATGAGTTTTTCCCTGCCCAATGAGTCTCAGCTTCACCATCAGATACGGCAATAACACAGCCAGTTAAAAATGGTGCAATAAGGGCTGCTGCTAATAGAGATTTTTTCATTGTAATATTCCTTAAATGAGTTTTTAATATTTTGATCATATAAGGCAAGTAGTAGGCCAAGTTTAAAAGCTTTTTAATTCAGTTGGTTAGATTTTAAGGACTATGTTTTACTAATCATTTGCAAAAATAATTAGTAAAAACAGCCACATTTTAGTTTTTTTAACTATTTTCCCGCAGTGCAGTTACACCAAGCGGTTGCGTGATTCGCCTTTATTAAATGCCGCAATGTTTAAACTTACCTCATTAATTAAACGCACAATAGATTCAGTACTTGCCCATGCAATATGTGGAGTAAGTAATAAGTTATTGCCTTTGTAATTAGCAAGTGGGTTTGAAAGCTCAGCAGGTTCTTTAGTTAGTACATCAACCCCGGCTCCAGCAATTAGGTTTTGCTCAAGTGCTGTAGCTAAGTCGGCTTCGTTAATAATGCCACCACGAGCAGTGTTAATAATAATGCTACTTGGCTTCATCATTTTAAGCTCATTAAGTGCAATTAAATCACGTGTTTCATCGGTAAGTGGGCAGTGAACACTGATTATATCGGCTGTTTTAATAACGTCCTCAAAAGGCGTACGACCATCGCGGCATGCAGCACCTTTGCGCTCTGCAACAATAATATTTGCGCCAAATGCCTCAGCCACTTTAGCAACGCCTTTACCTAGCGTACCACCGCCTATAATGGCAAATGTTTTGCCTTGTAAGTCGTTAAAGCTGTAATCGAGTATGCAAAACATTTCACTTTTTTGCCAAGCGCCTTGCTGGCAATCCGCCTGATAGCGATGTGTGTTACCCAGTAAGTTAGTAATTAAAGAGAATGTATGTTGAACAACAGAAGGGGTTGAATAGCCAGCTACATTAGTTACGGCAATACCAAATTCTTTAGCGGCTTCTAAATCAACATTATTAGTACCGGTTGCACTTACGCAAATCAATTTAAGCTGTGTTAGCTGGCTAATCGTATCGCGATTTAAAACCGCTTTATTAGTGATCAATACATCAGCGCCTTGGCAATGTTCAATAACTTGCTCTGGGCTGGTTAGTTCATAAGTTGTTAATTTACCAAGTTGTTCAATACAAGTAAGAGACGTTTTAGCTAACGTAGCGTTATCAAGAATGGTGATGTTCATGCTTTTCCTAAAAATAAATGAAACCCTTGACCTTAGTCTTAACTCTAGGGTTTATAGTCTGTTTAAAATAAATCGGAGAGAGAAATATGAGAATAGGTGAACTATCACACCAACTAGGTATCTCTAACGATACTTTAAGGTACTACGAAAAGCAGGGATTGTTAACGCCTAACAGGCGAAATTCTGCTGGATATAGACTATATGATAATAACGATTTAAAAGTGATGCATTTTATCATTAGAGCTAAAAATATAGGTTTTAGCTTGGCAGAGATAAAAGATCTCTTACTTATTAAATTTGAAAAATCATCACATTCCTGCTCTGAAGTTAAAAAAATTACACTTGAAAAAAGAGATTTGGTCGCGCAGCGTATAAAAGAACTCCAACAATTTCATCAATCATTAACCACATTGGCAGATAAGTGTTGTGGCTCGCAGCATATAGCAGAAAATTGTTCAATTTTAAGTGTTTTGGAGGATATAGATGACGTTACTTAATAATTTTTGGCAGTTATTTTTATTATCAGCACCTTGGCTAATGTTAGGGCTTTTGATTGCAGGTTTATTGAATGTATATTTACCTGAAAACTTATTGAGTAAACATTTAGGTAAAGAAGGATTTTGGACTACCGTTAAAGCCGCATTAATAGGCGCTCCTTTGCCCTTATGCTCTTGTGGAGTTATCCCTGCAGCTATTGGTTTGAGGCGAGCGGGTGCTTCTAAAAGTGCGACCACTGCATTTTTAGTTTCGACACCTGAAACGGGGGTTGATTCTGTATCGGTGTCTTATATTTTACTCGGTCCATTTATGGCGGTTATTCGCCCGATAGCAGCTATTTGTAGTGCTATTGTGGCAGGGGTATTAGTTGGGCGCGAAAGTAAAAATGATAAAAAAGGGTCTTTTAATAATAGTCGTAAAAATGAGAGCGATAGCTGTAGTGCGAGTGATGCAAAAACGGCGCCTTCCTTATGTTGTGATACGCAATCAAAAGTGCCTCAACAATCAACTCATAGTACGAATAATGAAAACGAAAAACCACTGAGCGATTCATGTTGTTCCAGTAATATTGAAAAAGAAGATCCCCTCGGATGCTCAGTAAACTCAATTAAACACACTGCGCAATGGCTTAAATTAAAAGCTGCAATCAGTTTCAGTTGTAATAAGCTTTTAGAAGATACGATGAAGTGGTTATTGATTGGCTTGTTTTTTGCCGCATTAGTACAAACTTATGTTCCTGAGAGTTTTTTATCCCAGTGGGGAAGTGGCGTTTTGGCTATGCTCGTTGTGATATTAGTCAGTATCCCTATGTATATTTGCGCGACAGCTTCAACGCCTATTGCAGCAGGCTTATTAATGAGCGGGCTTTCGCCAGGCTCTATTTTAGTTTTTATGTTGGCGGGGCCTGCAACAAATATTGCGACACTTGGTGTTGTAGCCAATGAGCTTGGAAAGCGTGCCCTTGTAGCTTATTTAATTGGTGTAATAGGCGTAGCAGTGGTATTTGGCTTTTTAACCGATTTTTTAGTTGAAAAATATGGCTTTGTGGTCAGCCCTCTTATAGGAGAAGAATATGATATCCTGCCTAACTGGCTTACTTTATTATGTAGCATCGTTTTAATTGCACTTATGCTGCGTTTAATGGTCAATTGGTATATGAAGAAAATAAAACACTAACTAATACCAACTTTATTAAAAACATGATCATTCTATCGCATTAAATAACTCACTAACTGTGTTGAAAATTATTTATATAGAACAACTATATGTCACAATTTTCGCCTTGTTAGTGTGTTATTTTCTTCGCGATATAATAATCACTTATTTAATGCAATTGGTATAAATTGAGCTATTTCTTATTTGATATTGGCTGAGTTATAATCAGTTAGAGAATAATAATCCCAAAATGCGGCGCTTTCGTGTGCCGTTTTTTAACATTATAGATGTAGTAATGAGTGAATTAGAAGATAAGTACGCTGATATAAGACCTTATAACGATGATGAAGTTACGGCTTCGCTTTCGCGTTTAATGAACGATAATGCGTTTATTGATGTGATCGCAAAATATAATCTACCACGCTTTTTATCGTCTGTGCCATTTATAGCTCGTCCATTGGTTAGAAGCCAATTGCGCAAAAAATGGGGTAAAGTAAGCACCGTCGAAGACGTGCAAAACGAAGTTGCGCAATACTTAGATAAATTAGTAAAGCGCACCACGTCAAAAGTAACCTTTTCTGGGTTAGATCAATTAGATGCTAACCAGGCCTATTTATTTATTTCAAACCACAGAGACATAGTGCTTGATCCTGCATTAGTAAACTGGGGTTTATATCAACATAAAATGAAAACAGTGCGCATTGCTATTGGCGATAATTTATTGCAAATACCTTACATTACTGAGCTTATGCGTCTAAATAAAAGCTTTATCGTTAAGCGCTCTGCTAAAGCACCAAAAGAGATGCTAAAAGCACTGACTCAATTATCGTCATACATTTACGATTCTGTAGTGGGTGGAAATTCTATTTGGATTGCGCAAAAAGAAGGGCGTGCAAAAGACGGTTTTGATCAAACTGATCCTGCGCTTCTAAAAATGTTGCAATTAAACGGGCGTAAACAAAAGAAAGAGTTTGGCGATTATATTAAAGAGTTAAAAATAGTGCCGGTTTCTATTTCTTATCAATATGAGCCGTGTGCAATTGCTAAAGCCAAAGAGCTTTACCATAAACAACACCATGGTGAGTACGTTAAATCGGCTGGTGAAGATATTGCGAGCATTGTTGAAGGCTTTAGTACTGCTAAAGGGCATGTGCATTTAGCATTTGGGCAACCAATTGAATCTAAATGTGATAGTGCTGAAGAGCTTGCTAAAACGATTGATAGGCAAATTGTTGATTCGTTTTATTTACACCCAGGCAATTACATTGCTGGTGGCTGTAAAGAGGCGGTAATAGACTCTCCTGATACAGCGACATTTGAACAACGTTTAGCCTGTGTGCCTGAAGAGTTAAAACCATTAGTGCTAGCTATGTATGCTAAGCCATTTCACCGTAAAACAGAGATAAACACAAATAGCTGCGAGCATTAATGCTCATAGCTTAATAAAAGTAAGCAGCAATTTAATTGCTGCTTTTTTTTTGCTCAAAAATGACGCTATACTAAGTACCTCTAATTAAACGGTGCGAATGCTATGCAACAAATTGAAATATTTGATATTCCAAGCCCTTGCAAAAGTATTTGCTTAGTTAATAACAGAGGGTATTGTAAGGGGTGTTATCGTAGTCGCGATGAACGTTTTTCGTGGAATAGCTTAACTAACGACCAAAAAAAGAAGGTGCTTAGTTTGTGCCAGCAGCGCTACAAACGCTATCTTCAAAAAAAGCAGCAAAATGCAGTGCCAAGTACACAGGCAGAGCAACAAGGGTTCGATTTTTAAAAGCTTAATCCATATTTGGCTCTTAGTGCGTACACAGTGCCATTGTTAGTTAAGTTAATTAATGACATTTTAAGTTTTTCTACTAGGTTTTTATTACGCTTATTTAAATAATGATAAAGCGGATACGTATTCAACACTTCTTTTTCAAAGCAACCTTGCGGTGTAGGGAGATCGTTGTTTTGCATTATAAAGTTAATCATTAAAGCCCCTTGTACTTTTTGCTGAGCTAGTAAATTAAGCTGGGCATTCATACTTTTAACTTTAATAATATTTCCTGCAAATTGAGTGTTTGCTAAATAATGTTCTTGGACAGGGTAGCCATCAACAATTGCGACGCTATCTAGTTGCTCTAAACTGCTAGGTAAACAGTTTTTATATAACACTAAGTCAAACTTAAATAGCTCATAATCGACCCTAATTAAGTTTTCGTAATTTTTTTCAACGCTTACATCTCTTCCTAACTGTCCATCAAGTACGCCATTATTTGCAGCTAGCAAAGCATTTTGGTGGCTAAAATCGATGATATATATTTTAAAACCTATATCTGCGTATGCTAACTTTAATAGCTCTAAGGCATAATCAGCTTGTGGTGTACTTTGCGGACGATTAAAAGTGAGGTTGTATTGATGACTAAAACAAGAGGCACTAAAAGATAAATTTACCAATAATAACAAGATACTAAAATGTCTATTCATTATCAGTTCCAATTACTACAGAAATAAATAAAATAAGACGCGTATAATAACAAGGAGATTACCTCTTGCCCAGTTTCGGGGTTAATCAAATAATTTTAAAAGCGAATGAGGAAGTATTGTGAGTTTTAATTTATGCCTATTGCCACGTGAAGAAAAATACCAAATTCAGTTAGATTATGAAGCGTCTTTTTGGGCGTATCAAATTAAGCGAAACAAAAAAACGCGAGAGCAAGTTTATAATACAATTCATAGCCGCCCAATGGCAGAGCAAATGGTGTTAAAGCAAAAGTTTGAGCAATATTTAGCCTTGATGCTTAGCTAAGTGTTGATATAAATATGCATATAGTTGAATTATTGGATGAGATAAAAATTCCACTCGTTAATAAATTTTATAAAAAACATAATGTAAGAGGACGGGCTAATAAACAAGATAAAGTATGGGTTACTTACTATAATAATGAAATAGTTGCAGCATGTAGGTTACAAGATAAAACAGATTTTTTATTTTTATCTACCGTGTTTGTTGCGCTGGAGCATCGCGGTAAAGGTGTTGCTAAGCAGCTATTATCAACACTCTTAAAGTCGCAAGATAAGAAGATTAATACCTTCGCATATAAAAACGTAGTTGATTTATATTGTGCTATTGGTTTTAACCAGGTGTTAACATATACTCTTGCTTTACAAGTACTTTTTGATACTTACAAACATCGAAATATAGTCGCTCTAGAGTACCCATAATAATAAATAATAATATGGAATAAGCATGAGTAAATGCGTTAACGGGATCATTAGTTGCTTTGTAGTTTTAATCGCTATCCTAAGTTGCCAAGTAGGCGCACAAGTAAAACGTTTATCTCCAAGCGAAGGCTTATCGCAAAGCTACGTTAATACAATGCTCATCGACACTAATGGTTACCTTTGGCTTTCTACTGAGGCTGGGCTTAATCGTTATGATGGCTATCAAGTTATTCCAATAAACGGCCCTAATGGTGAATTAGAAGAAGCGATCATTGATCGTATTTACCAAGATACCCAAGGGCACATTTGGATAGCTTCTTTACTTGCAGGCCTATTTAGATACGACCCCGTAACAGATTCATATCAGCAGTTTTTAGAAAAACCCACCAGTGAAGAAGAAATTATCAATCAATCTGTTTTTAGTATGGTGGCCGTTGATAAAAAAACACTTTGGATTGGGCGAGGCCGCGATTTTGCAAAGCTTGATATTGCGACCGGAGAAATTACAACTATCTTTGAGCTACCCGCTAAATATAAAAATACCCTTGTGAGAAAGCTGTTTGCCTACAATGGTTATATATTTATTGGTACAAGCCATGGTGCATATGTATTTGATATTGCAACAGAGCAGGTTAGGCCACTACAACACTTAAAAGGTGAAGCTGAGCATATTTATCAAAATAATGTTAAGTCGTTCGCATTAGGTGAAAATAAACAGTTGTTAGTAGGGGCGGTAAAAGGCTTATACGAAGTTGATATTAGTAACTTATCAAAAATGTTTGAACGTCCAGATTTACCGTTTAAAAGTAAGGTATTACTAACTGATTTAAATGTGTGGAGCATAGTAAACGAACACGGAAAAATAGATTTAGCTACTGATAAAGGCTTGTTTAAATTTGATTTAAGCACTGGGGAAATGATTAAAAACACCCGAATAGCCCAAAGTAAGTACACACTTGCTGATACCAGTATTATTGATATGGCTAAAGATAAATCGGGTGGTACTTGGGTTGCGACTAAAACCGATGGGGCATTTTATTTATCTCATGACAGTTATCATTTTAATAATATCGATGGCACTTTACTCGGGGGCGATGGTTTATCACATCACTCTATTTGGGGTATTACTGAATATAAAGATAAACTCTGGCTTGCAACGCACAATGGTATTACTGAAGTTGATTTAAAAACAAATATTGGCAAAGTTTATTTAAAAGACTACAAAGTCGACTTACTCACCACTGAGTTTACCGTATACGAAATAACACCTTATAAAGACAATTTATGGCTTTATACAAACCGTGGTTTGTTTATTTTTGATCCTGTAACGCATCAAGTTAGCGAACCTAAAGTGCATGACCCTGCTAATCTAGAGCTAATTACCGGTAGGGTGCATGGCGTTACATTAATGCCAAATGGCAACTTATACTTTGTGCACTCAGATCATGGGGTATTTATATACAATATAGACTCTCAAGTAATAACGCGTTTGGGTGGCCAATTTGATCAATTTGAACCCTTTTTAGCTCATGGCTTTTTACCTGCGCTGAGCAATAAACCAGACTCACCATTGTTTTTTAATGCCGGTATTTTATACCAAGTAAACCCAAGTGATTTAGCACTTAAAATGATTTACAAAGTGCCAAAACAGCATGAAAACGTAGCCATTAGTGTGCTTTCTTACTTAATTGATAACAACAATATATTGTGGATATCACTTTCTAATTTTGGCTTGATAGGCCTTGACGCATCTACCTACCAATTAGTCCATACAATCGATTTAGAGAAAAATAAATTAGGCACACTGCTCTACGATATGGTGCTAGATGATGATGGTATGATTTGGATGAGCAGCCATAAAGGTATTTGGCGATTAAACCCAGAAACACTTCATTTTCAGCAATTTTCTACATCAGAGGGGCTACTTTCAGCTGAGTTTAATAGTAACGCCATGGCACAGCTCAAAGATGGCCATATTGCGTATGGTAGCTTAAAAGGATTTACTTATTTTCATCCAATGGAAAACCAAAATTACCAGTCGCTTATTGATCACGTAAATATTACGCGAGTTGATTTAATGTCTCGAGATTTATCGCTTGATTTAAAACAGCCGCTCAACGAGGTTGTGTTAAATCATGATGATATAGGGCTTGAAGTGGCATTTTCGGCCATGGCATTCAGTAATCAAGAACGCATCATTTATGAGTATCAACTCGATAACGGTCAAAAAAGTTATACTCGAAATAACAACCGCGTATTGTTTCCAAAATTAAATCCCGGTAATTATCAATTAAAAGTTTGGGCTAAAGATCCGCTGACTGGCGAATATACTTCGCCCGCTATTTTAAAAATAAAAGTAAAGTATCCGCTTTGGCGTGCACCTTATTTTATGGTGCTTTATGGCATGTTGTTTATTGGCTTTGTTGCTATGTGGGTTATGCGCCGTAATAAAATCCAGCGTATTTTATTAGCAGCAAATAAAGAAAGTAAAGAAAGCGAAGCGCGTTTAAAGCTAGCGCTTGAAGGCAGCGAGTCGGGTGTTTGGGATTGGGAATCAAGTAATCCAAGTATTTATCAACCTCGCTTAGCGAGTGAATTAGGCTACGAAAATGAAACCGTGAGCCTAGATGAATATTTATCTAAAATTCATCCGCAAGACAAACAACTATTTCGCTTAGAGTGGCTTGAATTTTTATCTACCGATAAAGGTTATTTTAATTGCACCTACCGCCTGCGCCATGCAAAAGGTTATTGGCGCTGGTATAAGGATTTTGGGAAAGTCGTTGAGTGGGATGATAAAACGCCACAAAAAGTAGCGGGTACCTACACAAATATGACCCGTGAGATGGTGTTTGAAGAACATGCATTATTATTTACCGCAGCGTTTGAACAAACACGTGATTGGGTGTTTATTCTCGATAAAAATTTAAATATTAGGGCCTCCAATAAATCCCTGCAGACCGCCTTTAGCTTCTCTGCTGAGTCGTTATCTAGTCGAGCATTAAATTTAGGTATATCGCGCAGTAATCGTTTTGATTATTTACGCATAATGCAAAAGCTATCTGTTGGGGAGCACTTTTCGTGTGAAGACAGTGTGGTTTTAGCAAATGGTGAGCCACGCCATGTACTTGTGAAAATAAGTGCAGTAGCCGATAACGAACAGCGTCTTAATAGCTATGTCATTATTTTAACCGATATAAACGCACAAAAATCAGCTGAAAACGAGCTGCACTTATTAGCCAATTACGATGCTTTAACTGGGCTGCCAAATCGTACGTTGTTTAATGACCGCGTTGAACACGCCCTTGAGCAAGCAAAATTTCACGAATGTAAAGTTGCTTTATTACATATAAATATTAAGCGTTTTAAATACTTTAATGATTCTTTAGGGCATGCAGTTGCTGATGAGCTAATTAAAGAGGTAGCTGAGCGTTTAAAATGCTCCTTGCGTCCATCTGACAGTGTTGCTCGATTTGGTGGCGATGAATTTGTTGTACTGGTAGAAGACATTCATCAAATAGAACAAGTGCTCATTATATGTACTAAGTTGATGGATTGTGTGAATCAAAATATTACGATTAATGGTCAAGTTGTAAACGTTAATTTAAGTATTGGCGTGTCTATATCACCAGATGATGCGCAGCAAGGATCAGCGCTTTTAAAAGCTGCGAGCATAGCGTTATATCATGCAAAAGACTCTTTAGAGGGGCGTTATCAGTTTTATAAGCAAGAGATGAATCAGCATGTTCAAAGAGCGCTGCACCTTGAATCTCAGCTTACAAGAGCGTATCAAGAAGAAGAGTTTTGTAATTACTACCAGCCTATCATTAACGCTGAAAGTCAAAAAACAGAAGGTTTTGAAGTACTGCTGCGTTGGCCTGAAAATAAGCTTGTGCAAACTCAAGAGTTTTCGGTGGCAGCAGAAGGTATAGGCCTAATTACAAAAATTATGCTGCAGACTTTTGCGCGCGCTTTACTAGCGCTAAAAGAGTGGCGAAAAGCCTCACCTAGCCTGTATTTATCTATTAATTTATCGGCACTTGATTTTGAGTTTAAAGACCTTGTTCCCGAAATAAAAAAAGCGTTAAGTAACGCAGGGGTATCGTCTGAGGCAATTGTTTTTGAAATAACTGAATCAATATTAATGCGTGATTCCAAAGAAGCGTTACATAGTATGGAACAACTTAAAAAGTTGGGCTGTAGATTGTATATGGATGATTTTGGTACGGGTTACGCATCGCTTACTTATTTAAAGCGTTTTCCTATTGATGTATTAAAAATAGATAGAAGCTTTGTGCAAGACATAGGCATAGATTCTGACGATGAAGCTATTATTCAATCAATACTCGCGCTTGCTGATAGTTTAGGTAAAGAATGCGTGGCTGAAGGCGTAGAAAGCTCGCACCAACTCGCCTTTTTAAAGGCGCGAGGGTGCATGCATTTCCAAGGGTACTTATTTAGTAAACCAGTACCAAATAACGAAGTACTACCGCTTATTAATCGCAATTGGAGTGATATATTTAATTGATAATGGCAGTACTCATTTAAGGCCTTTTACCGCAGTGCCTACAAAATAAATGGCTATTATGCTCATTTAACTGCGTTTTAATGGCCTTATTAGCTTCTAGTTTACTCAAGCCTAGTTTATAGCGTAGTTCTTCTAGGTGTTCTTGTTGAGTATCATTAAGAGTGCCGTCTTGAATTTGTTCATGTACAGCATCTTCAAAAAATTGGCGGCGTTTACGTATTTGTTCTGAAAAACTAGACGCGAGTAAACCGGTAGGTATCGCAACCATTCCCATGCTTAGTAGTGTAATTACGCCGCCGAAAAATTTACCCAATGGCGTTATAGGTACTACATCGCCATAACCAACAGTCGTTAGTGTTGCCATTGCCCACCACATAGCCGCGGGAATAGAGCCAAATTTATCGGGTTGTATGTCATGCTCAATTAAATAAATTCCGCATGAAGCTAAAATAAGCACGACGGCCATAATAAAAAAAGCAGCCATTAATGAACTACCTTCATCGTTAAAGGCTTTTAAAAGTAGCTGCATGGCGCGTGAGTAGCGAGTGAGTTTAAATACCCTTAATAGTCGAAGCACACGTAAAAAACGTAAATCGAGAGGAAATAAAAACATCATTAAGCTTGGTAAAATCGCAATTAAATCAACAATTGCCAAAGGGGAGAAAAAGTAGCTAAGCCGACGTTTGGTATGAGACCCTTCCATTGCTGCATATTGTGTTTTATCTACGCAAGCCCAAAGTCTGGCTAAGTACTCAATAGCAAAAATAGCGACCGAGACAATTTCTAAAACTAAGAATTCGTTGTAATACTGCTCTGCCACACTTGGGATTGATTCAATAACAATGGCTACAACGTTAATCATTATTAAGCTAATGAGCGCGATATCAAGAATATGTCCTGCTCGATGGTATTGACCTGTGCCTTCAAAGAGGCAGGCCATTTTTTGTCTTAAAGTATGTGGTTCATTCATTATTTAAGTTTAAGTACCATATTAATACTGCCTTCTTCAAAGTCGCGACTAATTTTAAAACCTAACTTTCGGGCTAGCTCAATCATCCCCGTATTCTCTGGTAAGGTTATGCCTTCAATCGACTCCACACCTTGGCGTTTACAGTGGTTGATTGCAGCACTCATTAGTATGCGACCAAGCCCTAAACCTTGGCAGTCTGAGCGTACTACAATAGCAAATTCAGCATGTAGGTTATCGGGATCCATAATGACGCGAGATACACCTAGTGTGCGGGTTTTACCTTCAAAGCGTTGGCAAACAATAAAGGCCATTTCACGGTCGTAATCAATTTGCGTCATTTTAGCGAGTTGATCGTGGTTAAATTGTGGTAGTTCGCCAAAAAAGCGTTTATATCTGTCTTCTTTATTAAGTGACTCGTCAAATGCTTTATGAGCTTGTTCATCTTCTGGCTTTATAGGCCTGAGCGTAGCTTGGGTGTTATTTTTAAGTGTTACTACTTCAACAAGCTCAATAGGGTAGGGACGAATAGATAAGCGCTTACGATTGCTCTGAGTTTGATAGCGGTTAAGGGTCATAGTGGCATCGAGTACTAAAAACTGCCCGTTGCTGGCAAGGATAGGATTTAGTTCCATAGAGCTTATGTCAGGTTGGTCAATAATTAACTGAGAAATACGTGTTAGCAGTGCACATAAACGATACTTATCAACCTTTTCGGGTAATATGCGCTCCTTTAGTACGCCTTTATCGTGCGCTGCGGCAATTAAATACTTTGCTAAGTTCATATTCAGTGGAGGCAGAGCAACAGCGGCTTGTGCATATTCAAGGCCGGTTCCTGCTTCACCTAATAATATAACAGGGCCAAAATTAGGCTCGGTTTTAATCGCAATTCGCAGCTCATTTGCGCCTGCTCGCGGCGCCATTTTTTGTAATGAGAACCCTTCAATAATCGCATCCGGATACGTGTTTTTAATACGTATAAGCATTGCAAAAGCGGTTTGTTCAACCTCGTTGGCGTCGTTTAAATTAAGCACCACACCACCTACTTCAGACTTTGAGGCAATACTTGGGCTAATGAGCTTTAACGCAACTGGAAAACCCAGCTCTATGGCTTGCTCTCTCGCTTCTGTTGGTGTGTAGGCAACCTCAGTTTGAATGCATTTAATACCGTAATGGTTTAATACTTGGCTTGCCTGATGGGTAGGTAAGTAGCTTTGTCCTTCATCTAAAAATTCATTAATAAGTGCTTTAGCTGGCACTTTATTTATTTTTGCGTCATCAGTGTTCGACTCAGGTGTTTGCGTTAAATGCTTTTGGTTACGACGATACGTTACCAAGTGCATAAATGCGCCAACAGCGCCTTCGGGCGTACGATAAGTCGGTATAGCATTATTAGAGCATACTTTTCTTGCAGCATAAGATGCATCCTCCCCCATAAAGTTAGTTATAACGTAAGGGCGCGCCATTTTGGGTAATGTTTGCAAGGTTTCTACAATAACGTTGGCGTAGTCTTCGCTGAGTGCAAGTGCTGATGGGGTATGAATTATGAGTAAATTTTTAACTTCTTTAGCGTGTAATAAAATCTCCAGCGCTTGTTTGTACCGAGCAGGAGCAGAGTCGCCAAAAATATCCACAGGGTTTGAGGTGGTTTCTGATTGTGGAATTACTTTATTTAGCGCATTTCGAGTTTCAATGCTTAGCTCTGCTAACTTTCCTGAATTTTGAATAAGCTCATCAACGGCCATAACTCCCGGCCCGCCACCATTAGTTAAGATAGTTAGCTGCTCTACTTTTAATAATTTTGGATGCATGGCAAGTGTTTGTGTCGCTGCAAATAGCTCCCGTAAATCATTTACGCGCAGCATACCTGCACGTTGAAATAACGCATCGTAAACAGCATCAGAGCTTTGCTTACCGCCGGTGTGAATTTCGGCTGCAAGTGCACCCGCACTTGTTTTACCTGTTTTAATCGCAATTACAGGCTTACTAAAAGCCGCAGCTCTTGCTGCTGATATAAAACCACGAATATCCTCAATGTTATCAATGTAGAGTAAAATAGCTTTGGTTTTAGCATCACGACCTAAAAAGTCGAGTAGTTCATTAAAGTTAATATCAAGGCAGTCACCTACCGATACAAAATATGAAAAGCCAATTTCTTTGTTTTTAGCCCAATCTAAAATGGTTGAGCATACTGCTGCTGATTGCGATACAAATGCAATTTTACCTGGGCTTGCCACAGTATGTGAAAAGCTCGCATTTAAACCAATATGAGGGATCAGCAAGCCTAAACAATTTGGCCCAAGCAAAGTAACTTGCTTGGCTTGAGCGCATGCTTTGAGCGTGCTTTTTTGCTCTCCAGAAAGCCCATCAGCAATAACAATCGCTGTTTTGCAGCCAAGTTCTCCAAGCTGCTCAATAATATCAATTAAGGTGTTTTTGTTAGTACAAATAACAGCAAGGTCGGGTACTTTTGGTAAGTCAGCAATAGTGGGGTAAGCAAGCACGCCATGTACTGCGCTATGGCTTGGAGTAACAGGCATTATCGGCCCTTTAAAGCCGCCTTGAAGCAAATTGCGCATAACCACAAAACCAGCACGAGTTGATATATTAGAGGCACCAATAACGGCCACTGAGCTTGGGTTAAAAAACTGGGTAATGCGCTTAAGGCTCATGGTTTTTCCTAGGCTGATTAAATTTTGCGTTATTTATAGTCTCAATGTACCCTGTTTACTGTGTTATTTCGAGCGTCTAGATGCTTATTATTGATATCAATCAAGGAGATTATTGTGAATAAAACCCCCGGTTTTTACATTGTTATAGCGGCTATTTGTTTAAGTATAGGCTTAATTAGCTTAGGGTTTATTTTAAAGAGTACAGCTTTGAGTGTAAAAGAGATGGAACGTACTGTGCAGGTTAAGGGGTTGGCCGAGCGAGAAGTAATAGCCGATACAGTAATTTGGCCTCTGCAATTTAGTGATGCCGACAATAATCTTGAAAAATTAGTCAGCCGAGTTGAGAAAAAAAATGATGCTGTAACTGCTTTTTTAAAACTGCATGGTTTTGACGACGATGAAATAACAATAGGCAGCCAGTCAGTTATTGATAAGCAAGCACGTGAATACAGTAACGAAAATCAGCAGTTTAGATACATAGTGCGCTCAAATATTATTGTTTATTCTGCTGCGCCAGATAAAGTACAAAATGCGCTGAGCAAAGTAAGCCAGCTTGCTAAACAAGATATCGCAATAGTGCAGGACAGCTACGAAACAAAAGTTGAATACATTTTTACAGGCCTCAATGATGTAAAACCTGCGATGGTGCAAGAAGCAACTGAAAAAGCGCGTGAAGTCGCTAATAAATTTGCTAAAGACTCTAATTCAAAATTAGGCAAAATAAAAACAGCTCGCCAAGGGCAATTTAGTATCAGTAATCGAGATTCAAACACACCGCAAATAAAAAATATAAGAGTGGTAACCAGTGTTGAATATTATTTAAATGACTAGGGCCTGTTGACCTTTCAGGATTAAAATTTGTTCAATCTAGGGGCGATTTAATCGCGGCGTGAGGTTTGTAACCTAGCGGGCTAAGTAAAAACCGAGCAAAGCTTCCGCGTCCTGCTCACGCCCCTTACCTACATCCATGTAGGCAACAAAGAGTAAATTGCCCCTAGGCAGAACCCTTCGGGCAGCGCATGTTTGGCATTTATTCCACGTTATCGCCTATTTATGGGGAATAACCACACTGCATAGGCTCTGCCTTGCCTAAATACCAAACATACTGCTGCAAATTTAACCTCGAAAGATAAACAGGCCCTAGGAAATAATATGTCAGAGTCTAAATATGGTCAGTTTGTACTGGCGCCCCGTTCGTATTTTTTTACTGCTATAGCGAGCGTAGTATTTGCGTTTATAGGCTTTAGTTATAATGCATGGCGAATGGAGGCAAGTGAAGAAAATAACAATACACGTATTGCTAGCTTTCAAATATTACAAGAACTAGCGGAGCTTGAGCTTATTGTATTTGCGGCGCATTACGATAATAACAAAATAGATGGTAGCCCTCGAAAAGGCTGGGTTAAAGTTAACTTAATTCATGACTTAAGCTACTTAGCCGTTGATAAAGTACATTTAAAAACAAAAGACTTACAAAAGGTCTGGCAAACAAATTGGCCAAATATGGTTGATCACGAAAGTGCTGCGCAATCTATTACACATGCCATAGATAGTGTGCGTACAGAAGTTGTGAGTGAATTAAAGCGCCTTGATTAAGTGAGCAACTTGCGCCGTCGAACGTTGCAAGTAAGCGGCGCTCAGTAAAATTGTGGTTTCGTTAAGTTTTTGTCCTTTTAATACGTTAATAAGCTGCTGTTTTGCGTTCGGATTTTGTTTTTGTTCTATTTCCATTAACGCTAACAGGGCTGAAAATTCATGCTTTACCGGTGTGCTTGGTTTATTTGCGTAGGCAATGTAGCAGGCAACAGGTGTTAACCCCTCTGAGTTGGGCTGCGCAAGCGCTTTAACTAAGTCATCATTTGATTCAAACAACATTAAAGAACGCACATAGTTAAATGGCAGCTTTGTAGCATCGGCATGCTTAAACACATTGTGCAGTACGTTATTTCCTTGTGTATCTTGTACTAAAAAGCCTTTATTTACTCTCAGCGCTGGGGTAAAAAAACTCAATGCGTCAATATTAGTGAGTTGATTAATAAATGGAGAAGGTGCTGTATTAGTACTTAGTATACGGGTTGCTATGTTTTGCATAAAGTCATACTTAACACTCAACCGTTGGGCACTGTCATATAAATGGTTAAGCTGCAAAGTTTGCTGAGCAGGGCTTAACTGCTTAAAGTCGTTATCGAGCTCATTTAACTGCTGCTTTGAAATACGCGCATTAAGTAGTTGTATGCTTAAATCCATTATTATTTCCAAAAATCTTTTTTACTACTATAAAACAAAAAAGGCCGCAAATGCGACCTTTCATATTTAAAGCAATTGTTTAAATTGGTTTTAAGCCTTTTTGCTTGCTACCCATTCATTTACAAAATTTTCTAGTACATTTAGTGGTACAGGACCATTTTTAAGTACTACGTCGTGGAACTGGCGAATATCAAATTTATCACCCAGTTGCTTTTTAGCGTCTTCACGAAGTTCTAGAATCTTAAGCATACCCACTTTATAAGCCGTTGCTTGTGAAGGCATTACAATGTGACGCTCAACCATTTTAACACCGTCAGATGTTGCATTAGGCGTGTTATTTACGTAGTAATCAATACCTTCTTGGCGAGTCCACTTCATTGCGTGAATACCCGTATCAACTACTAGACGACATGCGCGCCATAATTCCATTGAAAGACGACCAAAATCTGAGTAAGGGTCTGAGTACATGCCCATTTCTTTAGGAATGAACTCTGAGTATAAACCCCAGCCTTCAATATACGCTGTGTAGCCACCAAACTTACGGAATTTAGGAACACCTTCTAACTCTTGCGAAATAGCTATTTGCATGTGGTGTCCTGGAATACCTTCGTGGTAAGCCAGTGCTTCCATTTGATACGTTGGCATTGCTTCCATGTCGTAAAGGTTTGCGTAGTAAACACCTGGGCGTGAACCATCCGGAGCTGGCTGTTGGTAAAATGCTTTACCTGCCGCTTTTTCACGGAATGCTTCAACTGCTTTTACTTTTAAATCAGCTTTTGGCTTAACAATGAATAGCTCATCTAAACGCGTTTTCATTGTATCAATAAGCCCAGTGGCTTCATCAAGATAGCGTTGTTTACCTTGTGCATCATTAGGGTAGTAAAATTGCTTGTCAGTTTTCATAAACTGCATAAACGCTTTTAAGTCGCCTTTAAAGCCCACTTTGTCTTTAATTTCACGCATTTCATCATGAATACGTGTCACTTCAGATAGACCAATTGCATGAATTTCTTTAGCCGTTAAATCTGTTGTAGTTGTGCGCTTAAGTGCGTTGTTATAAAACGCTTCGCCGTCAGGTAGTTTCCATGCGCCATCGCGATCATCAGCACGTTTCTCAAGCTGCGCTAGGTAATTAATTAGCTTAGAGTAAGATGGTTTAACAGCCGATTTTAATGCATCTGATGCATCGCTGATTAACGAGTCTTTTTCGTCTTGGCTAATCTCAAGCGCTGTTACTTTACGTTTAAAGTCAGCAAGCAATGTAGAATCATCGCCTTTTTCAAACGGTGCACCGTGAATAATGTTTTTGCTTGAATCAATAACATGTGGGAACACAAATTTAGGGGCAATGATGCCTTTTTCTGCACGTACAGTTAAATCAATAATAAGCTGATCAATAACACCAGTTACACCATTTAAACGTGAAATGTAGTCTTTAGCTTCTTTTACATTACTAATTGAGTGCTGATTAATTAAAAATGCAGGGATCATAGAATGCGTACCAAACATTTGGTTCACAGGGTAGTTATGGTAACGCCATTTAAAGTCAGCAATTGAGCTTTCAAGATCTTGTTTTTTTAAGTCGTAGCTAACTTTTGTTGCATCATCTAATAAATCACGGCTAATTGCTTTTAGTGCAACGAGGTCAGTTTTTGTTTGCGCTAAATCTTTAAGCTGTCTTTCTTCGCTGCCATCGTCCCACTTATCGTAATCTTGCTTAATACCCATGTATGTTTGATATACAGGACTGCTCATTACATCGCGGTTAAATGTGTCTTCAAAAAACGCATTGGCTTTGTCTATTTCACTTTGTTGTGATTGAACTGCTGCTTGTGCAATAGGAGCTGAAGTCGCTTGTTGTGTTGTTTGCTGGCAACCAGCAAGTAGTGCAACGCTTACTGCGGCCGCAATAAAGGTAAGTTTACGCATTGTTTTCCCTTTTGTTGTTAGAAACCCATTAGGGTGTTTTATATTTATTTTTTGTGTAGCGCTGGGCGCTACACAAATAATTCTAGCAGGTCATTTAAAAAGCGATGACCTTTTAAGCTTACCTGCCAATGACTGCCTGTTTGAGTCAATAAACCTTTATTGATTGCTTGGTTTAATGCACTTTGCTGACTTTGCAGTGGCAGTGTTGTTAATTTATTAAAATCATTAATTGGGCAAGGCTCAACAAGGCGAAAGCGATTCATAAAAAATTCAAACGCTAAATCGTCTTGCTCTACATGCCAGCTTTTGTACATATACGGTTTAATTAAATCCATATAGCCGCGTGGGTGTTTAACCTTTTCGGTACGCGTAATAAGCCCTGTATTTGCATCAGTAACCTTACCATGCGCGCCGCAGCCAATACCTAGATAATCGCCAAAACGCCAATAATTCAAGTTATGTTGGCACTGATAGCCTGGTTTTGCATAGCCTGATATTTCGTATTGTATGTAACCTGCTTGAGCTAGTAACTCGACCCCTTGTTCTTGAATGTCCCACAGTGTTTCGTCTTGTGGCAAGGTTGGAGGTTTTGATGCAAACTGAGTATTAGGTTCAATAGTTAGTTGATACCAAGATATATGCGGAGGATCTAGCGCTATTATTTGCTTTAAATCACTCAGTGCATCGTCAAGTGTTTGCCCCGGTAAGCCGTGCATTAAATCAAGGTTAAAGCTGTTTAAACCGGCTTCTTTAGCTTGCTGCGCAGCATAATTAGCCTCGTCGCTGCCATGAATCCGACCAAGTGCTTTTAACTTGTCGTTTTGCATGCTTTGCACGCCAATAGAAATACGGTTAATACCTGCTTTTACGTAATCTTTAAAACGACCTGTTTCTACTGTGCCAGGGTTGGCTTCAAGGGTAATTTCGCAGTTGTCTTCAAGTCCAATTAGGCTATCGACTTCTTTTAGTAAGCGGGTGTAAGCTGTACCAGTTAATAAGCTTGGAGTGCCGCCACCAATAAAAATGCTGTGAATTTTACGCCCTTGCACTAAGTGCAAATCAGCTTTTAAATCATCAATTAAATGCTGAACATATTCAGCTTCAGGTATTTCACCTTTTTGTCCGTGGCTATTAAAATCGCAGTACGGGCATTTTTGCACGCACCAAGGCACGTGCACATATAAGCTCAGTGGTGGAAGGTTCACAGGCCGCCTTTTTGCTTTAGCTCTAGCAATAATTTTTGTAGCGCTTGTCCGCGATGACTCACTGCATTTTTTTGCTCTTTTGTAAGCTCAGCACTCGTACAATTTTTCTCTGCTACAAAAAACACCGGATCGTAACCAAAGCCACCGTTGCCATTTTGAGTGAGCGTAATTTCGCCTTCCCAGCTTGCACTGCAAATAAGTGGAGTAGGGTCATCTGCGTGGCGCATTAATACCAGTACACACCAAAAACGTGCACTACGGATAGGGTTATTACCCAAATCAACGAGTAACTTATCAATGTTATCTTGATCGCTGGCACCTAGGCCTGCAAAGCGGGCTGAGTAAACACCGGGTGCGCCATTTAAGCCATCAACTTCTAAACCAGAGTCATCGGCAATAGCTGCCATGCCAGTAATTTTAGCGGCATGGCGTGCTTTAATAATGGCATTTTCAACAAAGGTAGTGCCGGTTTCGGCAACTTCACCTACATTAAAATCGCTCTGTGGGACTACATTAATATTCAGAGAGCTTAGCATGTTAGCTAGTTCTTTTACTTTGCCAGGATTACCTGTAGCAAGTACTAAAGTTTTGGTCATGTTATTAATCTACGTAAAATTTTTGCTGAAACTGTAATTTTTGAAATTGATTACTTTGTTGTATTTCAATCTCAAAGCGTAAAATCTCTTCGTTGGTGTAATCAACTTGGGCAAGGTAATAAATTGACTCACCTTCTTTTACTTCTTTAAAAGTAAGCGTTTGCTTGTTGCCAAGTAGGTTTTTAGCTGTGCCTGTAAGCTTTGCCGTTTGGGCTGTGTTTTCGGCATCATTTTTTAAAACAGAAATATTCACAATGCCTTTGTATCCGCTTCGCTCAAGGCCATACGCTTTTGCTATTTTTGGCTGAATAAAAGTAGAAGGAAAAGCGATGTAATGCACTTGCCAAGGGCCAAGCTCTTTGTATTGTGCGCCTTGCATTTCTTCGCTTTGCGCGTTAAATGCAAATGCCAAACAAGCAATAAAACAAAACTTAATTAAACGGTTCATTATGTATTCCTCAAAACATATAAAAAAGAGGCCTTTGGGCCTCTTTTACTCAAAAATTAAGTGCTTAGACTAAAAAGTCCATAAGCAACATTTGCAAAAACTGAATACCAATAATAAGCACTAAAACTGATAAATCTAAGCCACCCATTGATGGTAATATTTTACGAATTGGTTTTAGCATTGGTTCAGTAAGCTGATGGAAAACCGCTTCTATAGGGTTATAACCTTGGCTAACCCAACTTAAAATAGCGCGAATAATAAGTACCCAAAAAACTAAGTTAAGGCCTTCTTTTAGTACCGTTATAAGTGCTTGAATAAGTACAGGCTGTATTGCCCACGCATTATATATAACAAGCATTAAAGTACTAATTTTGGCTACAGCCACTATAAATGCCAACAACAAAGATGCTAAATCAAGTCCGCCAAACCCCGGAATAATTTTACGCAGTGGTTTTACCGCAAACGACGTGGCTTTAACCACAAACTGGCTCATTGGATTATAAAAGTCGGCTTTTGCCCACTGCAGCCAAAAGCGCAGTAATACCACCATTAAAAACAAATCAAACAGGGTACTGATCAAAAATTGCATGGCATTCATAGTGTAACCTTCAATAAAAAAGTGGTTTTAGAGTTCTTTTTCCATTTGCTCTGCACGCGCAATACACGCATCCATTGCATCGCCAACGGTTTTAGTTAAGCCTTCATCTTTTAAGTGCTCAACAGCTGCGTGAGTCGTACCGCCTTTAGATGTTACGTTTGAACGTAGTTGCGAAATAGTAATATCAGGCTGGCTAAGTGCCATTTCGGCGGCGCCAAGGGCTGTTTGTTGTACCAGGCGACGAGCGTCTTCATCATTAAAGCCCAGCGCTTTGGCTTTTTCTTCTATGGCTTCCATAAATAAGAAAAAGTAAGCAGGCGAAGAGCCAGTCACAGCAATAATGTCGTTAATTTGTGATTCTTTTTCAACCCATACAACAATGCCAGTGCATTCAAAAACTTGTTGTACAAACTCGTGTTCGCTTTGTGTTTCGCCCGCGCCATATAAACCTGATACACCACGGCCTAATAAAGACGGTGTGTTTGGCATACAGCGTACCATTTTAACGTCTTGACCTAGCATTTCGCGAAGGCGTTTTACAGTTAAGCCCGCAGCAACCGAAATGAACAGTTTGTCGCTAAAATCTACGCCCGAATCTTGAAACGATTTACATAAATCGCCCATCATTTGTGGTTTAACAGACAAAACAATTACATCAGCATCGCGCAGGGCTTCGTTATTGTCACTGGTGGTTTGCACCTTGAAATCGGCTGCTACCTTTGCAAGCTTTTCTTGGTTGCGGTTAGTCGCAATAATGTTACTTGCGTTAAAACCGTTTTTTACCATGCCACCAATAATGGCGTAGCTCATATTACCTGTGCCTATAAATGCGATTTTTTTATCTGACATAAATCTGTTATCACCTTTTAAGTTCGTGTTCCAAAAATGTCTGTGCCGACTCTTACCATGGTTGAACCTGCACTAATGGCAGCTTCAACATCACCGCTCATACCCATCGACAAAGTATCTACTTGAGGATATTGGGTCTTTAGTTTATCAAAGCAAGTTTGTAATTGCTCAAAAGATTGAATTTGCGTATCCAGATCGTCACTTTTAGCCGGAATTGCCATTAAACCGCGAAGTGTTAAGTGCTTACATTGGTTAATAAAATCGGCAAGTTCAGAAATTTGCCCAACACTACAACCCGATTTGGCTTCTTCTTCGCTTATATTTACTTGAATAAGTATATTAAGAGGCGATTTATCGTCTGGGCGCTGGGAATCTAATCGTTTGGCTATTTTTATACGATCAACACTTTGCACCCAGTCAAAGTTGGCAGCCACTAATGCACTTTTATTTGATTGAATTGGTCCAATGAAATGCCAAATGATATCGCTATATGACTGTAGTTGAGCTATTTTATCTATAGCCTCTTGAACATAAGATTCACCAAATTCGCGCTGGCCATGCTCATAAGCTGCAATAACATCTTCGCTTGGTTTAGTTTTAGACACTGCCAGTAAAGTAACTTCGTTAGTGTTTCGCTGTGCGTTTTTTGCCGCGTCTGCAATTCTAGCGTAGGCGGATGTGAGTCGTTCTGCTATTGTAACCATATATTTATCAGTTAGTTGTGGAGTCATAAATGGATATTACCGAATTATTAGCGTTTAGTGTGCAACACAAAGCATCCGATTTACATTTATCATCGGGTGTTTCACCTATGATACGCGTAGACGGTGATGTTCGCCGCATTAATATACCAGCCCTTGCAGATAAAGACGTAAACAGTCTGGTTTACGATATTATGAACGATAATCAACGCAAGGACTACGAACAAAATCTCGAAGTGGATTTTTCGTTTGAAGTGCCTAATTTAGCACGTTTTCGTGTGAATGCATTTAACTCTAATCGCGGGCCTGCTGCGGTATTTCGTACCATACCAAGTGAAGTGTTAACGCTTGATGATTTAGGTGCGCCAGATATTTTTAAAACAATCTCCGATACCCCACGTGGACTCGTGTTAGTGACAGGCCCAACGGGCTCTGGTAAATCAACAACACTTGCCGCTATGGTCGATTATATAAATCAAAATAAACATCACCATATTCTAACAATCGAAGATCCAATCGAGTTTGTTCACGATAATAAATTAAGCCTTATTAATCAACGTGAAGTACATCGCGATACACATAGCTTTTCAAACGCGCTACGTAGTGCATTGCGTGAAGATCCCGATGTAATACTTGTAGGTGAGTTACGTGATTTAGAAACAATTCGTCTTGCAATGACCGCAGCCGAAACAGGCCACTTAGTGTTTGGCACGCTACATACTACGTCTGCACCAAAAACCATTGACCGTATTATCGATGTATTCCCAGGTGAGGAAAAGTCAATGGTACGTTCAATGTTATCTGAATCTTTGCGTGCTGTTATTTCGCAAACACTGCTTAAAAAGATTGGCGGCGGGCGAGTTGCGGCACACGAAATTATGATTGCAGTACCTGCTATTCGTAACTTGATTCGTGAAGATAAAATTGCACAAATGTACTCGTCGATTCAAACAGGTGCGTCTGTGGGCATGCAAACAATGGATCAATGTTTAACTAATTTAGTTAATCACGGCATTGTTACAAATGCTGCAGCGAAAGAAAAAGCACAAGACAAAACACAATTTGGTGGGTAAGAAACTATTATGGCTTTATCTTTAAACGACTTTTTACTTATCATGATTGAGAAAAAAGGATCTGACTTATTTGTATCGAGTCAGCTACCTGTAAGCGCAAAAATAAACGGTGAGTTAATAGCTCTAAGCGATGATAGGCTTACTGATGAGCAATCGCTTGAGCTAGTTGAATCTGCAATGAGCGAAAAACAAAAAGCAGAGTTTCATACAACAAAAGAATGTAACTTTGCGATTGCTACCGACGAAGGACGTTTCCGTATTTCTGCTTTTTGGCAACGCGATAAAGCAGGTATGGTTATTCGCCGTATTGTGACGCAAATACCTGATGTGAGTGAGCTAGGCCTACCTTCAATTCTTACCGATGTAATTATGTCTAAGCGTGGCCTTGTTTTGTTCGTCGGTGGTACTGGCACGGGTAAATCAACCTCTCTAGCTGCACTTATTGGCTACAGAAACCGTAACCAACGTGGTCATATACTGACTATTGAAGATCCGATTGAATTTGTTCATGAGCATCGTAAAAGTATTATAACTCAGCGCGAGGTCGGGCTTGATACCGAAAGCTTTGAGTCAGCACTTAAAAGCTCATTACGTCAAGCGCCCGATGTAATTTTGATTGGTGAAATTCGCTCTCAAGAAACTATGGAATATGCACTAAGCTTTGCCGAAACAGGTCACCTGTGTGTTGCAACACTGCATGCTAATAATGCCAACCAAGCAATTGACCGTATTATGCATTTAGTCCCCAAAGAAAAACACGATAAGCTTAAGTACGATTTAGCACTTAACTTACGCGCCATTGTAGCTCAGCAATTAGTACCGACTGCTGATGGTGAAAGTCGTGTTGCAGCTATTGAAATATTGCTTAACTCACCAATGGTTGCTGAACTGATTAAAAACGGTGATATTGGTGGTATTAAAGAGGCAATGGCTAAATCGAAAGAGATGGGCATGCAAACCTTTGACCAAGCGCTATTTGAGTTGTACAGACAGCAGCGAATTAATTACGCTGATGCACTGCATCATGCTGATTCGCCGAATGATTTACGCTTAATGATTAAACTGCGCAATAACGAACAGCAAGGTGCGGGCTTTTTACAAGGCGTTACTATTGATGGCCTTGACGATAAAAATGGCGATCAATAAACAAACGAATTTTCTATTAAGCATTAATACAAAAAAAGCGCCAATTGGCGCTTTTTTTGTATATAACGAGTTGTTTATATAGCAGGCTTATTCACCGTAACTAGACTCAAAAAAACTTTCTAAAATAATAACCGCAGACATATTATCTACGTTACCTTTGCCTAAGTTTTTATAGCCGCCACTTTCAAAAAGTCGCGCTTTAGCATCCGCGGTCGTTAAACGCTCGTCTTGTGTTTGCACAGGAATGCCATAATGATTATGCAATCTGTTGGCAAACTTTTTTGCTTTAAAGGTAACCTCTTGTGACGTTCCATCCATATTTAGTGGTAAGCCAACAACCATTAAGTCAGGCTGCCATTCGGCCACTTGCACAGCAATATGGTCCCAATTAGGAATACCATCTTGTGCTTTTACAGCCTTAAGGCTAGACGCGCTGCCTGTTAGCTCTTGCCCAATAGCAATACCAATACTTTTGGTGCCAAAGTCAAAGCCCATTACAGTGCGTTCGCCTTGCGGCTTAAGCGATTTTTTTGTCATGTGTATCTTGTTTAAATTTTAAGTTGTTATGCGTGACCAGCTTCAAGGCTGAGTTGGCTAATATCAAAGCCCAACATTGAAACTGCTTTTTCCCACCGTTTTTCAACGGGGGTATTAAAAATGATCTTTGGATCTGCTTCTATGATCAACCAGCTGTTATCAAGTAACTCTTGTTCGAGTTGTCCTTGCTCCCACCCTGAATAACCCAGTGTAATAATAAATTGCTCAGGTGCTTGTGCGGTAGTTAAGCTTGCTAAAACGTCTTTTGAGGTAGTGATCATAATATCGCTACTGAGCTTTTGACTCGCTGAATAACCCGGTTGAGGAGAGTGCAGTACAAAACCACGGTCAGTTTTAACGGGTCCGCCTGCAAACACACTTACTTTTGCTGCGTTTTGAGTTTTGTCGTTATCAATTTCTATTTTATCTAAAAGTTCGCCAACAGTAACATCAATAGGTTGGTTTATTACCAAGCCCATAGCCCCATCTTCATTGTGCTCACAAATATAGGTAACAGCACGTTTAAAAAAAGGGTCTTGCATCGACGGCATTGCGATTAAAAAATGATTTTCTAATGATTGCATAGACTTCACCCTTTTTAGTTAATGAACTTTGAGTATGGCACATACCTTTGTTTTTAAAACTAAAAAAGCACTCTCATACGGTTTAAAGATTAATAGTTAACAACTATATTAAAATTCATGACACGAAAGTGCTTTTAATAACGACAGATAGATGCTTATTTATCTAACTTTCTTTCAATTGCATCAAACAAAATACCTGTAATAGATATATCATAAGCCGCTTCAATTTCGCGCACGCACGTTGGTGCAGTTACGTTAATTTCAGTTAATTTATCGCCAATAATATCTAAACCTACAAATATTAAGCCTTTTTCTTTAAGCGTTGGCGCGACTGCTTGCGCAATTTTTAAATCAGATTCACTAAGTGGGCGCGCTTCGCCTCGACCGCCAACAGCTAAATTACCGCGTGTCTCACCATTTTGTGGAATACGCGCTAAACAATACGGAATAACCTCGCCATCAATAACCAATACGCGCTTGTCGCCTTGTTTGATCTCTGGGATGTAATTTTGCACCATAGCAAAGCGGCTGCCGTGCTCGGTTAGCGTTTCACAAATTACACCAATGTTGGCATCGTCTTCTCTAAGGCGGAAGATAGATGCGCCGCCCATGCCATCAAGGGGTTTTAAAATAATGTCTTTATGCTCGGCTAAAAACTCACGAATTTGTTTTTGACTGCGTGTAACCAGGGTATCTGGCGTGTGTTCGCTAAACCATGCTGTAAATAGCTTTTCGTTAGCATCGCGAAGGCTTTGTGGCTTGTTAATTATTAACGTACCTTCTTGTTCTGCACGTTCTAAAATATAAGTCGCGTAAATGTATTCAGTATCAAAAGGAGGATCTTTACGCATTAAAATCACATCAAGATCGGCAAGCGCTATAGTGGCTTTTTCTTCAAGCTCGTACCATTTTTCTGCATTATTAAACACTTGCGCTTTAGACGCTGTAGCGTACGACTTACCTTTACGAAGAGATAAATCATCCATCTCCATATAATAAATTTCGTAGCCGCGTTCTTGCGCTTGCATCATCATTGCAAAACCGGTGTCTTTTTTGATGTTAAATCCACTAATAGGATCTGAAATAATACCTAACTTAATTGCCATGCGCTGTGCCTTACTATAAATGTTACTGTTTATATGAGGGTGCTTTTAGTTATTTCAATTAGCTAAATCGCCAAATTGAAGTTGTAATGCACTTAAGACCGTTAAAGCGGCTGTTTCCGTTCGTAAAACGCGCGGGCCTAAGCGAATATCTACAAATTCTAGTTGTTTAGTTAGTGCCATTTCATCGTCGGTAAAGCCGCCTTCTGGGCCGACTAAAAAGCGTACGCCATCTTTAGGTACCGTAATGGTTTTAATGCTGTGGTCAGCACGAGGGTGGAGAGTGAGCTTAATTGCATTGGTTTGTTGTGCAAGCCATTGTTTTAAATCTACAGGAGGATGAACGATTGGCACAAAATTACGCCCAGATTGCTCTGCCGCTGCAATTGCAATTTTTTGCCATTGTTGGTGTTTTTTCTCAAGGCGATCGCCCATTAGTTTCACACCACAGCGCTGACTAAAAAGTGGGGTGATTTCGGTAATGCCCAGTTCAACTGACTTTTGAATTGTAAAGTCCATTTTATCACCACGGGATACACACTGGCCTAAATGAATTTTAAGCGGAGATTCTACATCGTGGGGATTAAGCTCTAATGGCATTACGACGACTGTTTTTTTTGTTACTTCAATTATTTCACTAAGGTATTCGCCGCCTTCGCCATTAAAAATAGATACATGCTCGCCTACTTTCATGCGCAGCACTCTGCCAATATGCCCTGCAGCATCCTCATCTAAGGTTACAGGGGTGTTTAGGGCAATACTCGATGTTTGATAAATATGAGGAACTCGCATAGTGCGTCACTTACTACTTAGCATAAAAATATATACTGCTATGGTAAGTAAGCTGGGAGCTGTGCGCAATTATTTATTTTTATTAAGTTGCTCGGCGAGATCTATTAAATCTTGTGGTGTGTGTGCTATATCATGGTGATTTTGCGAAGGTTCGGTTAATGTTTCGTCAGTAACCTGGCTTAGTGTATAGCCTGTATCATCAAGGTTTATTAAAAAGCGTTTTTCATGTAAGGAGTTATAAATAAAGCGTTGTTTATCACTTGCGAGTAAGTAATCGGTATTATTAAAAAGTACTCCGTGTAAATCGTGATGCTCTTTTAGATAGTTAATTAATTCAGAAACGCTGATTTCGTTCTCAAGATCGCAATAACTATAGTCTTTAATAAGCTCGTCAAACATCATTTTTACTAACTGACGGGTATTATTGCCTGCTGCAATAAGCGTACTCGCTTTGGTTTTGCCATTATTAACATAGAATTCGGCAAATGCACGGCTAAATTCGTTGTCTATGTCAATTAACAAATAGTTAGTAGCTTCAAGTGGCATAGAGCTCGGGCCTTGTTACATTTAAGTAATTACCATTATTACTTAAATGCAGACGTTTTAATTGCTGTATTTTTAGTAAAAAGGTCTAAAGAGAAAACATGCTAATAAGTAAATAACCTATAGCACAAAAAACAGCAAACTCTATACATGCTACGCCAATATTATCTTGATGGTCTATTTCAAGAGCTGTATCAATATTTGGTAAAGAGATAACTTTTATAACATACGTTAAGCTGTAGAGTAGTATCCACATTACACCGCAATGCATAACGAGTGTAAATATGTTTTCTACCATTTTACCGTTTTGAAATGCTGCGCTAGATAAACCAGCGTACACAGATAATGCTAAACCGATTGATTTTCCAGCATATCTTATACCTATAGAGGTGTTTTCTAAGTTGAAGTTACTTTGTAGCGAAGCGCCTTGGTTTGCTTTGGCAAAACGATATTCTCGTATTTTACTATCCAGTGCAAACATTCCCTGAAGTGTAAAAAAGCTAACGCAAGCAATAAGTAAGTTACTAAACCCTTGGGTATGTGTCCACGTGTATAAACCAAGTGCAATAATACAGTTGGCGATTAACATGCCCGAATCCACCAGTGCAGCACATACATTTTGCTTTAATATTGCAGCTTCTTCATTAAACCTGTGCAATATCCATTTACGATGAATTAAGTGACCTACCTTAATAAATGTAAATAATAAAATAATAATGACCAAAACTTTTAATGGATTGGATTGCGCGGTGCTTATGCTTATTTCATCAAATAAGAAGGCCATAGTGGCTATGACAACTGATATTTCAGATGCGAAGCTAATACCCATGGCAAAGTTATCGTGCTGCGCAAGTTCATCTTTAAGCGCTTGTTTTGCTTTGATTTGAGTGACAACTCGTAAACTAAAAATAGTTATACAAATAACCGCAAAACTAATAGCAATCGCAATAAAACTAGTGTTAGATAAAGACAAATATGACATGGTGATCCTAATTAAGTGAACCTTTCTAGGTTTTAGTCATTCTAGTACGGTTATTGATGATATAAAAGAGAGGATTGATGAGTAACGTAAAGCAACTTCCTATTCAATTACAAAAACTTGGCTTAGAGCGCTTCGAACAATTATATCCACAGCAAAGTAATGAAAGCGAAGTTATACGATTACTCGCCTTGAGCGACTTTGCCTGGCGCTGTTTAGAATCACAACCAACGTTAAAAGACTGGCTGCTGTGCAAAGATGAAATTCAAAACAGGCATGTTACCTCTCCCTTTGATAGCATTGAACTTAGTGATATTGACGATGCTAAGTGTAATCAAATCTTACGAAAGTACCGCGAAAAATACTGGCTTAAAGTCGCCTTTTTAGATTTATGTTGTAATAACCCTATTGCCGATAGCATTAATTACATAAGCCAACTGGCTGATATGCTAATTGATAGCGCTAACCAATGGGCGCATGCGCAGGTGGCAAAAGTAAATGGTGAGCCGCTTGATGAGCAAAGCCAAGCAATGCCATTAATGGTTCTAGGGATGGGGAAGCTCGGCGGGCAAGAGCTAAATTACTCCTCTGATATTGATCTCATTTTTGCGTATCCGCGCAGTACAAAAACCCAAGGTGGTCGCAGAAGCCTTGAGGCCCAAGTATTTTACACTAAAGTTGCACAAAAGCTCATTGCATCACTTAACCAAGCCACCGGTGACGGGCAGGTATTTAGAGTTGATATGCGCCTACGCCCGTTTGGCGAAAGTGGCCCTTTGGTTATGAGCTTTAATGCTATTGAAGATTACTATCAGGAGCAAGGGCGCGACTGGGAACGCTACGCAATGTTAAAAGGGCGCCTAATTGGCACCCCTAATAAATATTGGGATGAATTTATTAAGCTTTTAAAGCCGTTTGTTTATCGCCGGTATATTGATTTTTCGGTAATTGAATCTTTGCGTAAAATGAAGTTAATGATCGCACAAGAGGTTCGCCGTAAACGCTTAACTAATAATATAAAATTAGGCGCTGGTGGTATTCGTGAAGTTGAATTTATAGTGCAAGCCCTGCAAATGGTACGAGGTGGCCGAGAGGCTAATTTACAAACTCAATCATTACTTAAAGCATTAAATGAGTTGGCACTTAGCCAAGTTATAGATGAGCAAGAAGCAAGTGAGCTTAAGCGCAATTATCTTTATTTGCGAAAAGTTGAGCAGTACTTACAAATATTTGATGATCAACAAACGCAAACACTTCCTGATGATGAATTGAATCAGCAGCGCTTAAATTTATTATTAGAACAAGCGGATTTTACTGCTACTTTAAGCACTATTGAAAAAGTGATGAAGCAAGTTAACGGTGAGTTTGCACTGGTCATAGGCGAGGAAACCGCACCACTTGATACTTGTGAAGGCGCATTTATTAGTGCTTGGGATCATGGTGATGTGGGGTTTTTAAAAGAGGCTAGAGATGAATGGCAAACTCCCCTTAACGATTTTAAATTAAGGCTGTCTAAGGTAAACATCGGTAACCGAGGGCGCGACACCCTTGATAAATTAATGCCTGTTTTATTAAGTCAGTTAAATGACTTTAATGCCAGCGAAGCTGCTTTTACGATGGTTTGCCAAATTTTTAATAAAATAATTTCACGCACTGCTTATTTAGAATTACTGTACGAAAACCAAGGTGCGTTAAAGCAACTCGTTTTACTTTGTTGTCATAGCAAATGGATAGGTGAGCATATTTCTCGCTATCCTATATTACTTGATGAGCTAATAGACCCAGCGGTTCTTTATAAACCGACACCATTAACGGCTTATAAAGATGAAATAAGACAGTATTTTTTACGAATAGAGCATGACGATTTAGAACTGCAAATGGAGTCGCTTAGGCAATTTAAGCAAACGCATCAATTACGAATTGCAGCTGCAGATGCAACCGGCGTTCTCGATGTAATGAAAGTAAGCGATCACTTAACGGTACTCGCTGAGGCGATTGTTGATCAAGCTGTTAATATTGCATGGCATAACACTGTTAAGCGCTTTGGTATGCCACCTGGCACTGATGATGAAAACAAAGGCTTTGCTGTTATTGCATATGGTAAAACGGGCGGCTTGGAAGTGGGGTATGACTCAGATTTAGATTTGGTGTTTGTGCATAATCATGATGGCTCAAGCCAAACCAATGGTGAAAAACCGATAGATTCTCGCCAGTTTTATTTAAAACTCGCTCAGCGCTTAATGCATTTATTTAATACTCGTACTGCATCGGGTATTTTGTATGAGCTTGATACGCGATTACGCCCTGAAGGTGCATCAGGTTTACTGGCTATCAATCTAGAGAGCTTTAATCACTATCAGCAAACTCAAGCGTGGACATGGGAACATCAAGCACTTGTGCGGGCACGGTTGATTTTGGGCCAAAACGATCTCATAGATCGTTTTTCACAAATTCGTAAAAATATACTTTGCCAACAGCGCGATCATACAGTCTTAAAAGCAGATGTAATAAAAATGCGCGAAAAAATGCGCGACCATTTAGCGAAAGGAAATACTGAGCAATTTGATTTAAAACAAGATGTTGGTGGTATGGCTGATATTGAGTTTATTACGCAATATTTAGTACTTAAACACGCCAATGAGTTTGAACAGCTTACAGTTTACTCAGATAACGTAAGAATATTAACGGATGCAGCAAATATAGGCTGTATTACTAAAGAGCAAAAGCAGCAGTTGATTAAAGCGTATATTGATTATCGCTCGTGTTATCACGTGTTGAGCTTGGATCAAAAAGGCAAGTTGATCTCGCGAGAAGCTTTCTTGCAAGATATTACTAACGTGACGAATATTTGGAATAGTATTTTTGAGTTAAGTTGAACTGTAAACCCAAGCGCTTGCTTGGGTTTTTTGTGCGAGTAAACCTTTAGACCTTTAGTTTTAAACAGTTTGTACGTACAAATTCTGATGGTAACTCTGTAATAACCGCTGCCCGTTGTTTATGGCAAAAGTAAGTATAAACCTCATGCTCAAAGTCGTCATTTATAGCACGACCAATTTGATAAAGTGCTGAAGTAAAGTTGCTGTCTACTCTAAAATGATCTTTAACTACGTAGTCTTTACTTAAATACCAGTAAAGTTCAATGCCTTCATTTTTAGCGTACTGATTGAGTACGTCTTTAAGTGTTGTGCCATTTTCAAAGCGCCTAGGCTCAACTTCTCCAGTCCAATTAGTCGGCATCGGGTCAACTGTTCGCGCACGTTCAGCCAATACTCTATCTAAGGTTTGTTCTGGTGTTTTAAGCTTTAAAACAAATTGATCTCGTTCTGTATCACTTTTTACTTGGTTACGAATGGAGGAGTAAAAGCGTGATAATCCTTCGGCGGCTGCATTTTTAGATTTTTTAATATCAAATACAGAACCATCACCCACTAAAAAGTATACGGCGAGTGCAATTAGCACGGCTGCAAATGATAAATGTCTAATCCAAAACCACATGATTATTACCCACCTTATTTGTTCCTATTATTGTTATACCATTACTTTTTATAAAAAGAAGGGGTATTTTTATCAGGTCGAGTTTTAAAGCGACGGTGTAGCCACATATACTGCTCTGGTGCGGCATTAACAGATTGTTCCATTCGTTGATTCACACGCGTTACATCAGCCTTATCATCACCACTAGGGAAGTTTTCAAGCTCTGATAGTATTTCCAAGTGATATTTACCATTTTCATCTCGGCGAGTTATTAAGCTCATTGTTTCGCAGTTTTTACTACCAGCAAACATAAGAGTACCGGTTGTCGTTGCCGCGTCAGGGACTGCGTAAAATGGAACAAATTCACATCGGTTACGGCCGTAATCTTGATCGGGTAAGTAATAGCATACTTTTTTATTCTTTAATGCTTTTAGTAAGCCTTTTACATCTTTTCGGCCAATTAGGTATTCGTTAGAGCGAAGGCGGCCATTAGTCGTAAAGTATTCCATTAGAGGGTTGTTATGAGGGCGATAAAAGCCAACACCCTGACACTCTAAGCCCATAATACGGCTAGCCATTTCAAGATGCAGAATATGAGGTACAAGCAATAAAACACCTTTACCAGACGCTTGAACACGTTCAAAGTGCTCAAGCCCTTTGAAAGACCCTAATGCTTTTTGTGCTCGCCACTGCGGCCACCACCAGGCCATGCCAGTCTCAACCATTGCAATACCGGTGTTTTCCATATTTTTGAGCACAAGGTCTTTTTGATCTGCTGCGCTCATATCAGGAAAACATAATTTAATGTTAACTTCTGCAATATGGCGACGGCGTTTCATAAATTTATGAACTAAGCGACCAAGCTGTTTACCCATTGCCAATTGTAGTTTTTGCGGTAACCAAGAAATTAAATATAAAAATAGAACGCCAATCCACGTTAACCAGTATCGAGGGCCTAAAAAAGATGCTTTAAAAGGAGATGAGGTGACCACAAAAATATCTCTGAGAATAAAAACGATAGTTTAACGCTAAGCGCTGTAAAATACAAAAAGCCAGCATTTAGCTGGCTTCCAATGTTTTTAACTACATGAATTATGCGATTTAAGCGGCTTTTAAACCTTGGTTTATAGCCACTAAATCTTCACTTGTTAATGTACCCGCAGCTTGCTTTAAGCGAAGGGTAGATAGCACATAACGGTAACGTACATCAGCAAGGTTACGCTTTGCATCGTATAAATTTTGCGTACTTACTAGTACGTCAACAATTGTACGCGTACCTACTTCAAAACCGGCTTCAGTTGCTTTAAGCGCACTTTGAGCTGAAACAACGGCTTGCTCTAGCGCTTTATAAGTAGCGATGTCTGAAACAACTTGATTATATGATGTAATCACTGTGCGAGTTACTGCGCGGTAATTTGTTTCATAGTCTTGGCTAGCACCTACGTAAAACGCACGGGCCTGATTTGTTGCAGCAACCGTTGCGCCACCTGAATATAAAGGTACGCTAAAGTTAAGACCAACAGAGCTTGAGTCTGAACGTGGCTGATCATCAAAGTTAGCGCCATTTATTTGATTGTCTGTAAGAGAATCACCATAACTTGCACTTAGAGTTAGTTTTGGATAATGGCCCGCTTTCGCTAATTCAATTTGATCTTTTGCAATATCAACTGTTACTTTAGACACTTGTAGGTTTATGTTTTTATCTTCAGCTACTTTAACAAAGTCGCTTGAGCGCTTAGTTGGTCTAGTTGTTGAGAAAGTATCTGTATTTAAAAAATCTAATTTTTCGTGATATTTACCTGTAATCTCACGAAGTTGCTCGCGTGCTGTTTCTACAGCATTACCTGCAATAATTTCTTGAGCTACAGAGTTATCGAACTGAGCTTGTGCTTCGTGTACGTCTGTAATAGCCGTTAAGCCTACTGCATAACGTTGTTTTGTTTGCTCAAGTTGACGTTCAATTGCACGTTTTTCAGCTTCAACAAATTCAAGGTTATCGCTTGCACTTAATACGTTAAAATAACCTTCAGCAACGCGTACAATTAAATTTTGTTTAGCTGCATCGTATAGGCCGCTTGCTTGAAGCGCTTGCTTGTCGGCAATATCTAACGTGTTCCAGGCACCTAAATCAAATAAAGTTTGGCTTAAGCTTACACCACGAGAGAATTGGTCTGTGTCACTTTCAACTTTCACTTGGTTAGATAAGTCGCCAACGCTTTGATAAGACGTTGCATCGCTTTTTGTATAACTCATAGTCAAACCAATTTGAGGCAGTAGTGTGCTCATCGCCAAATCGCTTTGATAAGACTGTGCATCGGCTTGGGCTTTTGCTTTTAAAACAGTAGGATCGTTAGCTGTCGCTATTTCAAAAACTTGTAGTAAATCTTCAGCTTTCACTGCTGTTGCACCTAGTGCGCATGATAAACTAACTAGCGCCGCAAGAATGTTCTTTTTCATGTGGGGTTCGGTCCTTAGACAATTTTTGTACTAAAAGCATGTTAACCTGTTTTACTGCATAACAAAAAAAATAATTAGTAAAACAGTATGTTCAAGTGTAACAGAATATATTAACGCATTTTAAAGATTTAGATAAGTAGGAGCTAGGTACGTGGTTGATAAAAAACTCGTTCAATTTACACATGAAGATGTAAATTTAAAGCCAATAAAAAACCTCTATAAAGGTTTTTTTCAGGTTGATTTGTACCAGTTTGAACATGCACTATTTGCAGGTGGAAAATCTAAAATAATTAGCCGCGAAATATTAGAGCGTGGTGATGCAATTGCAGTACTCCCTTACGACCCAATATCAGATACTGTTCTTTTAATTGAGCAAATACGTATTGGCGCTATTAAAAGCAAGCATTCGCCGTGGCTGCTAGAATGTATAGCCGGAATGACAGACGGCAGCAAAGATTACGAATCAGTTGTTAAAAAAGAGGCGTATGAAGAAGCTGGACTTGAATTAACTGAACTTGAATTTATGCTTTCATACTTATCAAGCCCCGGTGGTACAACTGAGCGCTTACATTTATATTTAGCGCGTACTGACTTAAGCCAAGTGAAATCAGGTGTATATGGTCTTGAAACTGAAGGAGAGGATATAAAAACTCACATTTTATCAGTTGATGATGCGCTAATGCGCCTCAATAACGGTGAAATGGATAATGCGGCAACGGTTATTTGTATGCAGTGGCTTGCGCTTAATCGCGAAAAAATGGCAAACAAATGGGCATAAACTCTTACTAAAATTATGGCGGTACTTTGACAGCACAATTAGCAACAAAGCGATATATTCAGAGCCTCCCAAAGTATTTAACACTTTGTGAGCATAACTATGTGCGACTATTAAAGTTATTACCGAGCGAGCGCAATTTAGGAAGCATTCGTGAAGTAAAACTTGGCAACAGTGAATTTGCTACAAAAATTGATGGCAGCGCAAAATACACTATGGATATTTCAATTAAGCAGCTAACAGGAATGGTTAAAGGGATAACACCGCTGTATTTAACAGTGCGCTTATATCACGATGCAAAAGTAGCAGAAATTGTTCACCACGATTACCATCAACGCATAAAACCATCATATGGTTACCCTAACCCTAAAATGCATCAAAAAGATGAAAAGTATCAACTTAATGCTTTTTTATACGACTGGTTAGTAGCCTGTGTAGAGCATGGACAAGCGACATTAAATTGGGATGTAAATAATGGCTTGGTTTGATGATTCGTACACATTTGATAAATCATCTTTGTGCATTGCGCATATTACTGACAGCCATTTATTTGCAGACAAAAGCGGTAAATACTTTGATATAAATACCGCAGCTCATTTTGAACAAGCCTTAGCACACATTGCTGAGCAGCTAATAGACTGCATTATTTTTGGTGGCGATTTAACGCAAGATCATAGCTTTGAATCGTACTTACTATTTAGTGAACTTATAAATGCCAGTGACATAACTTGCCCTGTGTTTTGGGTACCAGGTAATCATGATGAACTCGCGATGCTTAATCGCATAAGTGGTGGGCAAATAAGTCCGGCTAAACATATTATTGCTAATGGGGTTGAGCTACTTCTAGTTAATTCTAAAGGACCTACGCCTGCAGGATGGGTTACTGGTGCGCACTTAGATGAAATAACGGACGTTTTAGTCGACTCTAATAATAGTAAGGTTATATTTTGTCATCATAATCCGCTGCCAATAAATGGCTACCTTGATAAGCACTTATTAGAAAATGGTCCACAGCTTTTAAATATTTTAGTAAACAGTAACAACACATCAGCGCTTTTCCATGGTCATGTTCATAATGATTACCAGCAAAGCTTTAGAGGATTGCCCATATATGCGACCCCAGCCAGCTCAATACAGTTTGTAAAGCATACTTCACAGTGGGAGCAAAAAAATGCGGGCCCAGCTTACAGAATTCTCAATATAAACAGTAAAAAAGATAAAGTAGAAGTAAAAACGGAAGTGGTATGGCTAAACGCGTAATTTATATTCATGGCTTTAATAGTTCACAAAAATCATATAAAGCTGTGCGCTTTGGTGAGCTTATGGCAAACTATGACGTTGATTATTGTGTACCGAGCTTAAACCACGAGCCCCTACAAGCTATAATTGAGCTTGAGCAATTACTAACGCCAAATACCGTTTTATTAGGTAGCTCGTTAGGTGGTTTTTTTGCCACGTATTTATCGCAGCGTTATCAAATTCCTGCAGTGGTCATAAATCCCGCGGTCGCACCCTATAATTTATTACAGTCGTTACTTGGGCCTAATTATAATCCGTATCAAGATTATCATTACGACCTAAATAACAGTCACATTGAGGCACTTAAATTACTCGCTGTAGATAAATTAGCACACCCTGAGTTACTGTACTTATTACAGCAAACAGGCGATGAAGTGTTGAACTTTCAACACGCGGTAAAATATTATTCACAATGTAAGCAATTGATAGAATTTGGTGGCGATCATAGCTACGTTGAATTTGAACGCACCTTTGCAAGTATTGTAGATTTTCTTAAAATCACGTAAAACTAGTTAACCTGAACAAAGGTTAGTTACTATATTAACGCTTTAGCGCATATAACAATAAAACTAGTAAAACGTATTAGAGCCTTAGCGGATATAAAGACAAAAACTATGAGTGATCAAAATTATAACGCCGAAGCCATTGAAGTACTTAATGGATTAGATCCGGTAAAAAGACGCCCAGGGATGTACACAGATACAACACGTCCCAATCATTTAGGTCAAGAGGTTATCGACAACAGTGTCGATGAAGCTATGGCTGGCCATGCTACCCGTATCGACGTAATACTCCACGAAGACAATTCGCTTGAAGTAAGCGATGATGGGCGCGGTATGCCTATTGATATTCACCCAGAAGAAGGTATCCCTGGGGTTGAATTGATCTTCACTAAGCTACACGCCGGTGGTAAGTTTTCCAACAAAAACTATCAGTTTTCGGGCGGTTTACACGGCGTAGGTATTTCGGTAGTAAATGCGTTATCTACGCGTGTAGAAGTAACAGTAAGACGCGATGCTCAACAATACAGAATGGCATTTGAAAGCGGCGATAAAGTAGAAGACTTAAATGTAATTGGTACAGTGGGTAAACGTAACACCGGTACTACGGTTCGTTTTTGGGCTGATGTTAGCTACTTTGATTCACCAAACTACTCAATTACCAAACTTAATCATTTATTAAAAGCCAAAGCAGTTTTGTGTCCAGGACTGCGAATTAAGTTTGTTAATAAGCAAACAAAAGAAACCCAAGAATGGTTTTACGAAACAGGCTTAAAAGATTATTTAGTTGAAGCAATTAAAGGTTTTGAAACATTACCGCAAGACCCATTTGTAGGCGAATTTAAAAGTTCAATTGAAGGCGCTGACTGGGCTGTTGTATGGCTACCAGAAGGTGGTGAATCAATAGCTGAAAGCTACGTAAACCTTATTCCTACCGCGCAAGGTGGTACGCATGTAAATGGTTTACGCCAAGGCTTGCTTGAAGCAATGCGTGAATTTTGTGAGTTTAGAAACTTACTCCCTCGTGGTGTGAAATTAACTCCTGATGACATTTGGGATCGTTGTAGTTACGTGTTGTCGGTTAAAATGCAAGACCCTCAATTTGCCGGTCAAACAAAAGAAAAACTATCATCACGCTCATGTTCTGCGTTTGTATCGGGGGTTGTAAAAGACTCGTTTAGTTTATGGTTAAATGAACATACAGATACAGCAGAATTATTAGCTGAGTTATGTATTTCAAATGCGCAAACTCGCTTGCGTGCAGCTAAAAAAGTAGTGCGTAAACGTGTTACTGCAGGTCCTGCCTTACCGGGTAAACTAACAGATTGTAGCGCGGCCGATAACGACCGTACCGAATTATTTTTAGTGGAAGGTGATTCTGCTGGTGGCTCTGCTAAACAAGCGCGAGACCGTGAATTTCAGGCAATTATGCCGCTACGTGGTAAAATCTTAAATACTTGGGAAGTTGAGTCAGGCCAAATACTCGCATCACAAGAAGTGCACGATATTTCAGTGGCATTGGGTATTGATCCCGAGTCAACGGATATGTCGGGACTGCGCTACAATAAAATTTGTATATTGGCCGATGCTGACTCGGATGGACTACACATCGCGACGTTATTATGTGCTCTGTTTGTTCGTCATTTTCCAGAGTTAGTAAAAACAGGGCATGTGTATGTAGCAATGCCGCCATTATTTAGAATAGATATTGGTAAAGAAGTTTATTACGCACTTGATGAAGAAGAAAAAACCGCTATTTTGGCGCGCATAGAAGCCGAGAAAAAACGCGGTAAAGTAAACGTACAACGATTCAAAGGTCTGGGTGAAATGAACCCGTTACAACTTCGTGAAACTACGATGGATCCAAATACCCGACGTTTAGTGCAGCTTACGCTTGATGAAGAAGTAGAGACCATGGAAATGATGGATATGCTGCTTGCTAAGAAACGATCGCCTGATCGTCGTCAATGGTTAGAAGATCATGGTAACAAGGCACTCGTTTAATTACCTGTGCTTAACACTAGGAGAGGCGAATGAAAAAACTACTAGGAAGTTTGCTGTTACTTGGGCTGACTACCGCTCCTGTAATGGCTAAAAATATACTCGATAAGCTCACAGTAGCACCGGGATTTGAAATAAGCTTATTTGCGAGCGATGTAGAAAATGCACGTCAAATAGCCGTTTCAAAAAAAGGGATTGTGTATGTAGGTTCTCGTAAAGCGGGCAACGTATATGCACTTATTGATCATAATAGCGATGGTGTAGCAGATAAAAAAATTGTTGTGGCTAAAGGCCTTAATATGCCCTCTGGCATAGCAATTAAAGATGGCGATTTATATGTAGGCGAAGTACATCGTATTATTCGCTTTAAAAACATTGATACCCAATTAAAAGACCCAAAGTTTGATGTGGTCTATAACAAGCTACCGAGCGAGCGTCATCATGGTTGGAAATTTCTGCGTTTTGCACCAACGGGTGAGCTAATCATTCCGGTGGGTGTACCGTGTAATATTTGTGCTGAAGATGAACGTTTTGGCCGTATTTTTGCGCTTAATGTAGAAACAAAACAAATAAAAACAATAGCCAAGGGCGTGAGAAATACAGTGGGTTTTGATTTTCATCCAGCTACTCAAGCTCTATGGTTTAGTGATAACGGTCGCGACATGATGGGCGATGATATTCCGCCTGATGAGTTAAATCGTGCAACGCAAGAAGGGGAGCATTTTGGTTTTCCGTATGTTCATGCCGGTGCAATTATTGACCCTGAGTTTGGTGAAGGTAAAAACATTGCCGATTATACGTCACCAGCACTTGCACTTCCTGCGCATGTAGCGCCATTAGGTATTCATTTTTATAACGGTAAGCAATTTCCAGCAAGCTATAAGCAACAATTATTTGTTGCTGAACATGGCTCATGGAACCGTTCTAAAAAGTCAGGTTATAAAGTAGGGCTAGCAACAATTGAAGTAGGTCGCGTAACTAAATATACGCCATTTATTACTGGCTTTATGAAAGACGAAACAACATTTGGACGCCCTGTTGCATTTGCAGAATTAGGTGACGGCAGTCTGTTAGTAAGCGATGATTACGCCAACGTAATCTACCGTGTAAGCTATAAGAAAAACTAGGTAAGCTTTAATGAGTGATACAGATACCTTGCTAATGCAAGGAATTGAGCAACAAACAATGGGGCGCTTTACCGAAGACGCCTATTTAAATTATTCCATGTACGTAATTATGGACCGTGCTTTGCCGCATGTAGGTGATGGCTTAAAACCAGTACAGCGTCGTATTATTTATGCGATGAGCGAACTGGGTTTGTCGGCTAATGCCAAGTACAAAAAATCAGCCCGTACAGTGGGTGACGTACTCGGTAAATACCATCCACACGGCGATAGTGCATGTTACGAAGCGATGGTATTAATGGCGCAGCCGTTTTCTTACCGCTACCCTTTGGTAGATGGACAAGGAAACTGGGGTGCGGCAGATGACCCTAAATCGTTTGCAGCAATGCGTTATACCGAAGCGCGTTTATCTAAGTTTTCAGAAGTACTGCTTAAAGAGCTTGGTCAAGGCACCGTCGACTGGACACCAAACTTTGATGGCACAATGGATGAACCTGTTGTACTGCCTTCTCGTTTACCGCATATTTTACTTAACGGTATAACCGGTATTGCTGTAGGTATGGCAACTGATATTCCGCCACATAACGTACGTGAAGTGGCTAGCGCATGTTGTTTATTACTTGATAAACCAAAAACAGAGCTTGAAGAATTACTTGAGCTTGTACATGCACCAGATTACCCAACAGATGCTGAAATAATTACTCCCAAAGCCGATATACATAAAATATATAAAACCGGGCGCGGGTCTATCAAAATGCGTGCGGTTTACACCGAAGAGCATGGCGATATCGTTATTACAGCGCTGCCGCATCAATGTTCTGGTGGTAAAGTACTTGAGCAAATTGCAGCGCAAATGAACGCTAAAAAGTTACCAATGATTGCCGATTTACGTGACGAGTCAGATCATGAAAATCCAACACGCATTGTAATTATTCCGCGCTCAAATCGCATTAAAGCTGAGCCATTAATGGCGCACTTATTTGCAACCACTGATTTAGAAAAAAATTACCGAGTAAATTTAAATATGCTAGGCCTAGATGGCCGCCCGCAAGTTAAAGACTTACGCTGTATTTTAAGTGAGTGGCTAATATTTAGACGCGAAACAGTGCGTCGTCGTTTGCAGTATCGCTTAGATAAAGTATTAGCGCGTCTACATATTTTAGAGGGTTTATTAGCCGCCTTTTTAAATATTGATGAAGTGATTGAAATCATTCGCAGTGAAGATAAACCAAAGCCTGTATTAATGGAGCGCTTTGATTTAACTGATACGCAAGCAGAAGCAATTTTAGAATTAAAACTTCGTCATTTAGCAAAACTTGAAGAGTTTAAAATTCGTGGTGAGCAAGATGAACTAGCCAAAGAGCGTGATAAATTAGCGCAAATTTTGGGTTCTGAGCGTCGTATGTCGACACTGCTTAAAAAAGAAATTCAAGAAGCCGCTGAAATGTACGGTGACGATCGCCGCTCACCAGTGATTGAGCGCTCAGAAGCAAAAGCACTTAACGAAAAAGATTTAATTCCATCAGAGTCAGTTACTGTTGTGCTATCAGACAAAGGCTGGGCACGCGTTGGTAAAGGTCATGACTTAGATGTACAAGGCTTAAATTATCGCTCAGGTGATGGCTTTAGAGCCTCGGCTCGTGGTAAGAGTAATCAACCTGCAGTATTTTTAGATTCAGCAGGGCGGGCGTTTGCAACCGATGCACACAGTCTACCTTCGGCGCGTAGCCAAGGGGAGCCAATGACAGGTCGCTTTAACTTAACACCAGGTGCTAATTTTGAGCACGTGGTAATGAGTGAAGACGAGCAAGTATTGCTTATGGCGTCAGATGCAGGTTACGGCTTTATTACCGACTTTAAAGACTTAGTTAGTAAAAATAAAAATGGTAAAGCGCTGGTAAGTGTCCCTAAGGGTGGAATATTACTTTCGCCTATTAGAGTGAACGATGTTGCTAGCGATTACTGTATGGCTATTTCTAACGAAGGCCGAATGCTTTTATTCCCGCTACGTGACTTACCAAAATTAGGTAAGGGTAAAGGTAATAAAATCATTTCTATACCGGGTGCTAAAGTACAAGCCCGGGAAGAGTTTGTAAAAGTGCTTGCTGTTGTGCCACTAGGTAGCAGTGTTACGCTTCATGCTGGTAAGCGAAAACTAACACTTAAACCAAGTGACTTAGAGCATTATCATGGTGAGCGAGGGCGTAGGGGTAATAAACTACCACGTGGCTTACAGCGTGTTGACGAAGCGGTTGTTGAGTTAACACCTCAAGATGATGAACCAAAAGAAGTCATTAGCGAAGAGTAGCGAATGACTTCTTTTGTACAAATAAAAACGGTCTGCATTTGCAGGCCGTTTTTGTTTTAAAACCATTTTAAAGCAATATTAAAACAAGCAGCTTAAATATTTCAGCGTACACTTGTGCGCTATTGACTCGTTTGTGTCACAAAATAACGCTATAATAATCATAATTGATTTTTGGAGAAGCCCATTTGCTAGCTGTCATACGCGTTTTTATTATGCTGCTGTTTATATTATTCAGTTGTATTTTTGGTTTATTACTTTCGATTGTAAGACCATTTCATCCTAATAATGTACATATAATAGCGGGTTGGTTTGGCTCAATGGCTAAAATGATTGGCGTTGAGTTAGTTTTAACACGTCATAAAGATGCCGTTGATCCAGGTCCTGCGGTTTATGTTGCTAATCATCAAAATAGCTACGACTTATTTACAGTGCCAGCAATGGTGCCAAAAAATTGCGTAAGTTTAGGTAAAAAAAGCTTAAAGTGGATTCCGTTTTTTGGTCAGCTTTACTGGTTGTCGGGTAATATATTAATAGACAGATCTAATCGCTCCAAAGCGGCGGGAACTATTTCAAAAGCAGCCGAAAAAATTAAGAAGAATGGCTTATCTGTATGGATGTTTCCTGAAGGTACACGAAGTTACGGAAGAGGTTTATTGCCGTTTAAAACTGGCGCGTTTCACACCGCAATGAGCGCAGATGTACCCATGATTCCAGTATGTATGAATACAACACATAAAACCATTAAGCTAAATCGTTGGGATAATGGTACAATTCACATCGAAATGTTAGCACCTATATCGCTTGATAAAAACACTAGCGCGCGTGAGCATGCTAAAAGCGTGCATAGCATTATGGCTGCTAAAATAACTGAATTAGATGCTCAAGTGAGAGATAAATAATGGAAAACTGGCGTGAAATAAGTGAAGACATCGTAAGTTCACTACTTGAAGATGGATCAGATCCTGAAATACTTTATGAAGTAGAACACCATTTTGTATGTGAAGACTTCCCTAAGCTAGAGCAAGCAGCATTGGCTGCTTTTAAACTAGGCTACGATGTTGAAGAGCCAGCAGAGCTTGAGCTTGAAGACGGCAGCAAAATTTGGAGCTTCGACATAGTAGTAGAAGCTGAGCTAGACGTAGACGTAATTATGGAAGACGTTGATAAGCTAGCGCAACTAGCCGTAGAATGCGAAGTTGAGTACGACGGTTGGGGCACTTACTTTCAAGAGTAATGCAGCTAACTAGAGTCTAGATTTATTAATTTGAAAGCGAGTATTGTAAAAGTACTCGCTTTTTTGTGTCTCGAATTAGGGAGTGCTAATTTTACATGATTCAAGCTTGCTTACATCCATGTAAGAATAAGTTAACCGAGCGCAGCTTCCGCGTTCTGCTCACGCCCCTCATCTGTATCCATATAAACAACAAAGTGTTATTCACTCCAAAGAAATCTCAAAATTAGTACCTGTTTAGTATTTCAATTTCATCATCACCTATTAATTTGAAAGGTTAATCTCACATATAAAATTTACTTTTAATTATTTATTTGTACTAATATTTTGAAATTTTAAATTATATAAGCGCGTATTTTTAAATTTTAGTCATGCAAGTTTATCTTTATAACTAAAGTTAAATTAAATTTAACAGGTATTACCAGTCTGTTTTGGTAACAATTTTATCAGGAAATAACGGTGTTTATTCATAAGGCATTAAGTTTTGTGTTAAATATTGGTAATAGTGGTTTTTATTTTGGGTACTACTATTTTCTTAAATTTAAAATTTATTACATAGTGTAAATAGAAATCAATACGTTTTTATCCTATTGTTTTTAAGGTGTTTTTTTGTATTTTAAATATATCCCTTTAGAGGTTTTATAGTTTTCATGGTAACAATTAACTTGTTGACATATTGGTAACAAAAAATATAGCCTTGTTTTGCCGGTTAGGTGATGGATTTGGTAATACCAATTTAAAGGTTTTTTCTTTTCAAATTCTTTTTTGTTGTTACCAATTTTTTGGGTTTAAAAGTCTGTTTACATGATGCGATCTAGGTTTGGTTTTTATCGCCAAGCTAAGCTGTAAGGTTGCTTATTATTCAGGTTTAAAGGAATAAAAATAATGGTTAAATTTAAAAAGTTACTTATTTGCTCTGCAGTTGCTGCAAGTACTTCTTTTGCGCACGCTGCCTCGATTGAAAATTCAGGTTTTGAAGGTGGCTGGAGTAATTGGAATGAAACAGAGCCTGCAGCGCTATCTTCAGATTCGTATAAAGGCTCTAAATCACTGAAAATACAAGGTAGCCCAGGGCGTGTTTATCAAAATGTAGATGTAGATCGAAATACTCAGTACACGTTAAGTGCCTATGTACTCGGTAAGGGGCAAATCGGGATCAATGATCTTAATGGTTTGTTTAAAAGTGAGAAATTCAATGTTTCTTCATGGACAAAAGTATCTAAAACTTTCACCACGGCTAACACTGGTTCACTACAAGTATTTGCTAAGCATGATCAGAGTTCAAGCGATGTTCGTTTTGATGACTTTTCGTTAACTAAGGGTAGTTCTTCTGGCGGTGGAGACACAGGTGGTGATACTGGCGGCGGTGATACGGGTAGTGGCTCTGGTATAGCGAGTAACATCACCAACGGTAGTATTTTTGATCTTGAAGGTAATGATCCTCATCCATTAGTAAATAGCGATACTTTGGAGTTTGTTCCTTTAGAAGCGCGTCATATCACTCCAAACGGGAATGGCTGGCGTCATGAATATAAAGTTAAAGAAAGTGCACGTGTTGCAATGACCGAAACCTATGAGGTTTTTGAGGCAACTGTAAAAGTTGAAATGTCAGATGGTGGTAAAACAATTATCTCTCAGCACCATGCTAGCGATACCGGGACAATTTCTAAAGTGTATGTTTCAGATACAGATGAATCTGGATTTGATGACAGTGTAGCTGGAAATGGCATTTTTGACGTTTATGTTCGTCTGCGAAATACAAGCGGTAACGAAGAAAAATTTGCCCTTGGTACTATTACTAGTGGTGGCTCGTTTACTCTACGTGTTGAAAATAATTATGGCGATGTTGATGTTAGCGCACTAGGTCGCTCATTTGGTATACCTGTAGAAGATGACTCAGAGTCATACTTTAAATTTGGTAATTACCTACAATCACAAGACCCTGATACATTGGATGAGTGTGGGGAATCGGGTAATTCGGATTCTTTCAAAGAGTGCTTTGAAGATTTAGGGATTACAGAATCTAAAGTAACGATGACAAATGTTAGTTATACCCGAGAAACTAACTAATTAGCTACTCAATCATGGCCACTCAATTGAGTGGCCATACTAAAATTGCTTTAATTTATAGCCATTTTTTATTTTTAAAATACACACCAATACCGCCAGTAAGCACAATTAAAAATATGACAAAAGCACTAAATGCATAAGGGCTTTCGGTACCCGGAATACCCCCTACGTTTACACCTAACAGGCCAGTTAAAAAGCCTAACGGTAAAAAAAGTGCCGCTACTACTGACATAACATACATTCGCTGGTTTAACTGTTCAGAGACTTGGTTAGTGATTGTCTGCTGAATGATTTGCGCACGCTCAATCGAGCTATCAAGCTCCTCTAAATAACGAATAAGTAAGTTAGTCGTTTCATTAAGTTTTGCTTTATCGTCATCCAACAGCCAGGAATAGTGATTATTTACCATTGAGCTAAGGGCTTCTTTTTGCGGTTTTAAATAGCGTTTTAAGGCAATTGTTTGACGGCGTAACTGTGATAAACCTTGGTTATCAAACCTTTTACTAGGTTCATCTATTTCTTCTTCAAACTCATCGAGTGTTTCATCGAGTGAATCAATAACGCTTTGCATGCGAGAGGTTAGTTTTTGTGTAATGGAGCATACTAGCTCAGAAATATTACATGGACCTTTGTTTTCATTTAAACACGCAAGCGTATCTTGCACCGATAATAAACGGCGCTTACGGGTGGTAATAAGGATATTTTCACTAATAAATAAACGAATTGAAACCATGTCTTCAGGGCTTTGTGCTGGGTTTAAATTTACACCACGTAAAAATAACATGTGCCCATTAGTTGTTGCTGTAATACGTGGTCGTGTTTCATCAGCAATTAAAGAGTCTAATTCGTAATCGTTTAAATGAGGCTGTGCCTTGAGCCACTCAACCGCCTCACTTTGGCTATAGTCCATGTGCACCCAAAGTTTCCCTTGGCTTGGTCGCCAGCTATTTAGCTCATTCGTGCTTTCAATAGGGCGAGCGCCGCCTTGTCCATCAAGTACAAGTGCATGTAGTAAACCATTAATCATAATTATTTCTCATAATAGTGTATTTTTAATACCGTTAACTATAGTGTATCTACTTAAGTATTTTAAACTTACCTTTATTTTTAATAAGTTAAGTTTGAACAACTAAATAAATGCAGAGCCTCGGGGCTGAGCAAAGTAGCATAAAGTACTGTTCAGTAAGGCGTGCATTGTGTGACTAGTTGTTTAAAAAGATCAATTTAATTTACTAATCGACTAGATAAATTTATTTCGTTGGTGTTTTTTTACCTGTAGCGTATAAGTCACTTTTTTATTAAGGGCACATTTATGACAGCAAAGATTACAGTTGGTTGGCGTGAGTGGTTAAGTTTACCTGAGCTTGGTATTAACGATATAAAAGCAAAAATTGATACAGGCGCTCGCACTTCATGTATTCATGCAATTAACATTGAAGAATACGAAGTTGACTCAGAGAAATGGGTTAAATTTACGGCCCAACCATTGCAGGATGATGAGCAAACGCAAGTCACTTGCAAGGCAAAAGTTAAAAAAATGAAGTACGTAACCAGCTCAAGTGGGCAAAAAGAGTTACGCTACTTTATAGAAACGACATTGCATGCAGGCGAGCATAGCTGGCCGATAGAGCTTACTTTAACAAGCCGTGCAACAATGAAGTTTAGAATGTTATTAGGGCGTACAGCCATGGAAAATCGTATAGTCGTTGACCCGGCTTTATCTCAACTATTAGGTCGTAAGGTTTAACTATGAAAATCGGTATTTTATCTCGCAACAGAAAACTATATTCAACACGTCGCTTAATTGAGGCGGCAGAAGCACGCGGTCACGAAGTTAAGGTGATTGATGCATTACGCTGCTATATGAATATAAACTCGGAGCAACCAGAAATTCACTATCGCGGTGAAAACTTAAAAGAATTTGACGCAATCGTCCCGCGTATTGGTGCATCGGTTACATTTTATGGCTGTTCGGTACTTCGTCAGTTTGAAATGATGGGTGTTTACCCAGTAAACGAATCAGTCGCTATTTCTCGTTCGCGCGATAAATTACGCTCACTTCAGTTACTTTCGCGCAAAGGCGTTGGTATGCCAGTAACAGGTTTTGCGAGCAAACCAGATGATGTAAAAGACTTACTAGAGATGGTAGGCGGTGCACCTGTTGTAATTAAATTACTTGAAGGCACACAAGGCATTGGTGTTGTACTTGCTGAAACACGCAAAGCGGCAGAAAGTGTTATTGAAGCATTTATGGGCTTAAAAGCTAATATTATGGTTCAGGAATACATTAAAGAAGCAGGTGGCGCGGATATACGTTGTTTTGTACTAGGCGATAAAGTAATAGCAGCAATGAAACGTCAAGCACAAGAAGGTGAGTTCCGCTCTAACCTTCACCGTGGTGGTAGCGCTACGTTAGTTCGCATTACTCCAGAAGAACGTAAAACGGCAGTAGCGGCGGCTAAATCAATGGGCTTGAACGTAGCGGGAGTTGATTTACTTCGCTCATCTCGTGGACCACTTGTGATGGAAGTAAACTCATCACCAGGTTTAGAGGGCATTGAAATAGCAACAGGTAAAGACATTGCAGGCATGGTAATTGATTTCATCGAAAAAAATGCTTCAAGTAAAGGAACAGCAACACGTGGCAAAGGTTAAAATTAACCGTCCTTTTTCCTTATTAGGAGAGAGTGTAGGCGTAGGCGAGCGTAAAACACTTGCCTTAGAGGCAGCTAAACTTTATACCCATTCACCACTTAATATTCCTATTGAAGTGGTTAACGGTGTAATGGAAGGTCCTGTGCTTATGGTGTGTGCGGCAATTCATGGTGATGAACTAAATGGCGTAGAAGTTGTGCGTCAGTTAATTGCTAAAATAGACCCAAGCCAACTGCGCGGTACGATAATAGCTGTGCCTATTGTGAATGTGTTTGGCTTTATTCATAAATCGCGTTATTTACCAGACCGACGCGATATGAACCGTAGTTTCCCAGGTTCTGAGCGTGGCTCACTTGCTGGGCGTATGGCTTATATGTTTTTTAATCAAGTGGCAGTACATTGTACTCACATTATTGATTTACATACTGGCGCTATTCATCGAACTAACTTACCGCAAATTCGCGCTAATTTAGAAGATGAAGCAACGGCTGATATGGCTAAAGCATTTGGTACACCAGCGGTAATAAATGCGTCATTGCGTAATGGTTCATTACGAAGTGAAGCTGCAAACCTAGGTATACCGGTTATAACCTATGAAGCAGGTGAAGCACTGCGTTTTGATCCTATAGCTATTGCGGCAGGTGTGCAGGGTGTTGATTATGTTATGCGTCATTTAAAAATGATCCGTGGCAAGCGTCCTAAAAAGTTACCAGATCCTATCATTGCCGGTTCGACTAGTTGGATACGTGCAGAGGTTGATGGCATTGTGCGTGCACAAGTATCACTAGGTGAGCATGTGACTAAAGGGCAAGTACTTGCTTATATTAGTAGCCCATTAGGCGACTCTGAGCTTGAACTTTTAGCACCTAAGGGTGGGATTGTTATTGGTCAGCAAACTATGCCATTAGTAAATGAAGGTGATGCGGTATTCCACCTTGCTTACTTTGCAAATGACAATAGTTTAGTAGAGCAGCAACTAGAGAACTTTATTGATGAAATAAACGATTTAGATGACGAGCTTAAAACAGCTGAACTAAATAACTAATAGCTAAACTAAATTCTGTTTAGCTAAGCATTAAAAAGCCGCAGTAGGTAATTACTTACTGCGGCTTTTTTGTGGATACTGCTTTATAAACGATGCTTTTTAAACTATGTTTTTTTAGGGCCAATAATACGCTTTATAATGGGCGCTTTTGTTGGCTTTGGTTCTTTATTTAAAACCATGACAGGGCGTGTCACAAATAAATTATTAGGATAAATTACACGGTGCCCATCAATGTGTTCAAGCACTACATTCATCAAGCCCATTTCTACTATTCGACCTTCAACATGATTAGCACCGTCAATAATTCGTACCCAATTGCCAACTCTGCAGTCATTTTGAATAAACATCAGTAAAAATGCGGTTAGGTTACTCAGTAATGACCAAGCGGCAAAAAGCGCTACGCCTAACATGGCAAATAAAGAGGAGCCTAAAACCAATAAGCCACGCAGCTCTATACCCCAAAATACTAAAACTAAACACAGCACTACAAAGGCGAGTATTATTTTTAGTAAGAGCTCTGCACGGTATTTTCGGTGTAAATCTACCTTCCCCTTAATTGCTTTTTCGAGTAATTTTTTGGTTATTTTTAATAGCAGAGGGAAAACCAAAATAGCGATTACAGTGACAATTAACTTATATTGTGATGCAAACAATTCTAAAACTTCTATTATTTTCACTTTAGGCCCTGAGCTTTTATAAAAATTTAATTTAATGCAATTGATATTAGTTTAACGCGTTTGTATTATTTAAAAAGTGTTTTTAACGCTCACGAGCCACTGTACTGAGTCTACATCATCGTAGCTATCAACTGGGGCTGCAATATCAATGTGGATCATAGTTCCTGAGTTTGCACGACTCGGTGCTAAACGAAGACCCACACCTATATTTTTTAATACATGTGCGTTTTCACCGTTATCTTTATCGTTAAACCATGCTCTGCCTACATCTACAAAAGCTGCGCCACCCACTTTAAATAATTGCAGTAAATCGTATTCCCAGTAATAACGCTTTTCTAAATTAACTAAAAAACTACGGTCGCCATGTTGATAATCCATAGGGTAACCACGTAGGCCTGTTTCGCCGCCTAAAGTAAGTTGTTGATCAGCAGTAAGGTTTTTGGCGTACTGCACGCGGGCTTTAACATACCAAGATTGGTCTTCACTGGTATTTAAATAATATTGTATTTGGCTGGTGGCCATAAAGTTTTCGAGCTTTTTCTGCTCTTTATTCCAATAGCCATCAATATCTGCGCTAAAGCGCCATAAAGTATTATCGTTAGTAAAGTGGGCTTTTTTGAAGTTAAATGAATACACTGCGCGGCTGTCGTCATTACTTAATGACTCGTCTGAATAGCCAATTAAGCTTTTAATATTCCAGCCTAAATTTAAATCTTCTGTGCGAGATATGCTGTCAAAATTGCGTACTTTTATATAGTTATCTTCAAACCAATGGCCGCTTATAAAGGGGTAGCTTAGGCTTCTGTCATCGGCAAGTGGTGCCAAGGTTGTGTCTATTGCTTCAAAGGTATGTTGCTCGTCGGTGTAACCTAAGGTTAAGCGCTGGGTCCAATTATTATTAAGTGCTTTTGAGTGCCCTATAAATGCACGGTTTAAATCGGTAGTTTGATCAAATTCGCTAAACTCTTCGCCGCGTTTATATAGCGACTCTTCGCGCTGCTCAGAATAGCTTAAAATACCGTAACTAAAAGGGGTGTCTATTGCGTAAAATGGGTAGGTAAGCTCAAGTAAGTGGCGCTTGCCATCGCTGTTATCTGCATATTCTAAACGGCCGCGGTAGCGGGTAGATAAAATATTAGGATCGTCGTAAACAAATAAATAGCCGCTACGATCGCTGTCGGTCGTGCGTGACAAAGAAAGGCGCTTACCCCACCCAAGCAGGTTTGATTCTCTAAAACCTATACTCGATTTGTTTTCTCCACCGCTACGGCTAAAGTTTACTTCTGGTAAAAGTGTCCATAAGTCGCGGGTAACCACTTCTACATTAACATTGCCGTCGCAATTTTCGGTTGCACTAATTTGTGCATCATATAAATAGCTTTCTTTACGAAGTAAACGCTCAGATTCAGCAAGCTTTTTAGCGTCGTATTTGTCACCATGGGAGAATAATAAAAGGTTATTGATTACATCGGGCTCTGTTTGAATATGAGCGCGGTTAGCAAATCGAAATAGTGCATTATTTTCCTCTTCAAGCTCAGTATTAAATACATTAAGTTGCTTGAGCTTTATTGAGGCTATTTTTGCGTTACTGTTACTATTTGTGAGGGATGTTTTGTCTTGGACTTCTCGGCGTAAGTTTTTATCTGTGCTTAAATCTGTCTGTTCTACAAGGCAGTTATCTGTTTTCGTTGAAGATTGTTGTGCGAATGCATTAGGCACATAAGAGCTTAAAACCGTTAAGCTAATACAACACTGTGCTATCCATTTCTTGTTCACCATTAAACCTCTTTACTGCTACGTAGCAAATGACTACCGTAATATCAGCTTACATCATTGTTATTATAATGTAAGTAAAAGGTATGGATTTTGAAACTAATTAATTGTTACTCATATTCACTTTTGTTAATAACCAACCTGGTTTAGAGCCGCCTGTGCGCGAGGTATTAAAGCTAGCTTAAATAAAATGCTAAAGCGGCTAATAAGTGCTCAGCTTCACGGCCTTCGGCATTAATCCAAATACTTTGGCTATAATGCTCATAGTTTAAATTAAAGGTTTGCTGATGATAGGTAAAGCGAACTTGATGGCGATCGGCACCTGCAGAATACTCGTTGAGTGTTACATCATCTGAGTGTAAAAATAGAGTACTCCACAACTCAAAGTCTTCATCGTTTGGCGGCTCGACTGGTGTAATTAAAATGTATTTGTGTGCGTGGTCATATTCTATTTGAGTCATAACTTTCTTAATTTGTAGCTAGGTAATTACGAATTGCAGTTAAGAATTCGCCGCCGTATTTATTTAATTTGGTAAAACCTACCCCNCCCCCGACACTTTTAAAAATTCGCTGTCGTTTGTTGGCATAAGCTGCGCCATTTCGGCTAGCGTTTTATCATTAAATACCACATAAGGTGGTACATCATCGGCATCAGCAAGTTCTTTACGTAGTGCGCGCAGGCGAGCAAATAGTTTTTTGTCGTAATTAAATTGCGCTAACTTATCTTGATAAACGTGTTTGGCTTGCAAGCGTGGTTCGGCTAATTGCAGTGCGTACTCGCCTTTTAAAATTGCACGCGCGGCTTCGGTTAATCTAAGTGACGCACCTTGCGTTATATCTTGGCTAAGTAAGCCTTGATGAATAAGCTGGCGTAAAATACTGAGCCAAAATTCACTGCTTTTGTCTTTACCTATGCCGTAAGTACTTAGCTCATGATGATTGTTATCGCGTATGCGGCTAGTATTTGCACCACGTAGTAATTCAACAATGTAGCCAAGACCAAAGCGTTGGTCAGCTCTATATACACACGAAAGTGCTTGCTGGGCGACTAAGGTACCATCAAAGCTTTTTGGCGGGTTTAAGCAAATATCGCAGTTGCCGCAAGGCTCGCGTTGATATTCACTAAAGTAATTAAGTAATATTTGCCTACGACACGTTTGTGCTTCTGCAAAGCTTGCCATTGCGTTAAAGCGTTGTTCTTCTACGCGGCGGCGTTGTTCGTCGTCTATGTCTTCAAAAAAGCGTCTTACACGGCCAATATCAGCTGGATCAAAGTACATTATGGCCTCAGCTGCGAGTCCATCTCGCCCAGCTCGACCTGTTTCTTGATAGTAAGACTCTATACTTTTTGGAATATCGTAATGCAGCACAAAACGCACGTTAGGCTTATTTATACCCATACCAAAGGCAACGGTTGCGACCACTATTTGAATATCGTCACGGGCAAAACCAGTTTGAACAAACTGTCGTTGCTCATTACTCATACCAGCGTGGTAAGCGGCAGCGTTTAACCCTGCATCAGCCAATTTTTCGGCAATGTCGTCTACACGTTTACGGCTGGTGCAATAAATAATACCACTTTGGCTTTTTTGCTCTTTTAAGTAACGAAGCAATTGCACCATAGGTTTAAATTTTTCTTCTATGGTGTAGCGAATATTAGGGCGATCAAAGCTGCCAGTATGAATATAAGGCTGTTGTAGTTTTAGTTGTTCAACTATATCAAAACGGGTGGCTTTATCGGCAGTTGCAGTTAGCGCCATCATGGGGACGTGTGCAAAACGCTGCTTTAATTCATTTAATCTAAAGTAATGAGGCCTAAAGTCGTGACCCCAATGCGACACACAATGCGCTTCGTCAATGGCAAATAAACTCACATTTAAATGCGATAAACGTTCTAAAAATTCGCGTTGTAATACTTTTTCAGGTGCGACATATAAAAGCTTAATTTGCCCCTGATGAAGCTGTTGATACACTAATTGCTGCTCTTCTCGCGCTAAGCTGTTATTAACGTAAGCTGCTTTTACCCCAAGTGCTTGCAGTTGTGTTACCTGATCTTGCATAAGCGATATAAGTGGAGAAATAACAATAGTTACACCCTCAAGCACTAAAGCAGGAATTTGATAGCATACTGATTTTCCGCCGCCGGTGGGTAGTAATACCAGAGAGTCTTGACCATTAATAGCAGCGTCAATAACTGCTTTTTGACCGTCGCGAAATTCACTGTAGCCAAACACTTGTTTGAGGACAGTTTCGGGTTTACGCACTAGTGTGCTCGAAGAGGGAGTTGATGTATTCATTGGCAGGTATTTTAGTGGTTTTTTAGTGAGATGTCTTTAGCTGAGTTACTTAACCTTACCCCTATTGTAAGTAAATTTAACTCTGCTAGGGTCTGTTGATCTTTGCGGATTAAAATTTGTTCAGACTAGGGGCTATTTAATCGCGGCGCGAGGTTTGTAACCTAGTGGGCTAAGTAAAAACCGAGCAACAAAGAGTAAATAGCCCCTAG
>NZ_AUTN01000081.1:0-693 GCF_000497955.1 Pseudoalteromonas sp. TAE56 | reverse complement strand
CTGATCAGCTAAAAGGTTTGAAAATTAAATCATGTGAGTCCTTCGCTTCTGACGATTCAGCATTCACAATATGTTTTACAACCTCAGAAAATGAAAAACTGGAAGATACTTTTCCCACAGGTGATAAGGCATATACAGTTATGCTTGTTTACTCTGAAAAGTCAGTTGTCATCGGTTTAGACATTATCGGTTGTGAAAATACTGAATTACAAAAGCAACTGTTAGCATGTTGCACATAACAAAAACATCATGGTGGGAATTTTACTCGCTGGCCTTCGGCCAACAACGCTCATAAAATCCCCATATGTTAAGAGTTAAGCATCATTATGAAATTGAGTGTACCTATCGAACTTGAATACAGCAGGAAAAACTTATTAGTCTTGCTGTCTTATGGTCAAAAGCCAGATCAATCGCCATACACTCATAAACAAATTTCTGAGTGGTGTGAACGGTTTTGGAATAAATATAATGATGTTGATGTGTCGGAAGAAATTGAGAAGGTTATGCCTATTCTTGCTGACATTGAAACGCAATGGGATCTCTACCTAGCAAATACATACCCATCATCACAGCTACAGCAGCTAGATTTTGAGACTGTTAACTTGCCCGTAGAGTGGTTCAAGGATTGGAGCGCTGAGGCAAATGCTTAACAAGTGCATGTTGCATCAGCCACTGCGTGGCTTGGACGGTTTT